>DATLQX010000117.1:0-6948 GCA_035534995.1 Chloroflexota bacterium
TCCTAGACATCCGCCGGTTGCCGGCGTGCTACCCAGATGGCGATCCACCGCCGTGCCAAGCGGGCCTGGCGACCCGCGCTCCTAGAACGTGCCGATCCTTAAACACCCGACCTCAGCCGGTCCCGTCCGCGCGATTACAACGCGCCTCCCTACGCTATGAGGCGCCATCCGCGGCATCGGTCAGCGCGGGCACGAGGAACTTATTGAGGGTGTCGAGGATGGCGCGGGCCAGAAATTCGCCAAAAAGATACTAACTCGCGGCGTCTCGGGCAAAAGAATTAGCGCAACGCACGTTTAGGATCCCACCTCATTCAGGGCACCTGACGGCCCCAGGCTGTCACCCACAGGCGATACCAATCCTCGCGGGCCAGCCTGATGTGGCTCGCGGCGGCCGCCTCGCGGATATGGTCGGGATTGGTGCTGCCCACCAACGGGATGATCCCGGCTGGGTGAGCCAGCAGCCAGGCCAGGGCTATCTGAATAAAGGAGGCATCGTATTGCCGAGCCTGGTAGGCAATCTCCGTTCGCAGAGCCTCGCCGCGCTCCGGGCCGGCCGGATGGGGGCGGGCGCCGGTCAGCACTCCCTGGCCGAGCGGTCCCCAGGCCAACGGGGTCATGCCCAGCCCCATGCACTGGTCCAGGGTGCCGTCGCCGCCATCGAGCCCTTCATAGATTGGGTCGAGGCGTGCCAGGCTGATCTCGATTTGATTGCTCCGGATAGGGACGTCCAGATACCGCTGAAGGGCGCGAACCTGCTCGGGATAGTAGTTGCTCACTCCCACGGCCCGGATCAGGCCGCGACGGAGCAGATCGTTGAGCACGCCCGCCGTCTCGGAGGGATGGGTGAACGGATCGGGGCGATGGACCTGGTAGAGATCGATGTAATCGATCCCCATCCGCGTCAGCGACTCCTCGACACAGACCGTCAAATAAGGCGCGCTGAGCGAATAATAGCCCGCGCGAATGCCCCCTTTGGTGGCGATCACAATCCGTTCGCGGGCGCCGGGCACCGCCTGGAGGCAGTCCTTGAACAGTGTCTCGCAACTGCCGCCGCCATAGATATCGGCGTGATCGAAGAGGGTGATCCCAGCCGCCAGCGCCGCCTCGAACGCGGCAATGGCCCGCCTCCGATGGTCCGGCCCCACTTCGGTTGGGTTCCAGGTGCCCGAAAGGCCCATGCAGCCGAGGCCGATGCGGGAGACCCGCGGCCCATCGCCGCCAATCGCCTGACTTGGGAGCGGGACGGGAATCACTTCAGCCATGATGGTGCTCCTTATCCGTGCCGAGGATGTTGCCGCAATTGAAGCAATAGCGGAAATACAGGGGACTCCGGGCGCCGCACGCCGCGCAGGTGCGTGCCTCTTGTTCGGCCTCGACGAGGTTGGCCCCTTCCGCGGGGACGGGCAACGGGGTCGCCGCTGGGGTACCGGAGTCACCTGGTAGTATCTCACCGCGGGAGCGCGCACTTTGATTCAGCACGCGCAGGGTCTCCGTCCGGACCTTGTCCAGGGTCACGCCGAGTGATTCCAGCACCCCGGCGGCGATCCCGTTCCCCTCGCGTACCAATCCCAGCAGCAGGTGCTCCGTCCCGATATAGTGGTGTCCCAGCTGGCGGGCCTCATCCACCGCCAGTTCAATCACTTTCTTGGCGCGCGGCGTCAGTCCAACCTCGCCCGCGACCGGTTTGTCGCCCTGCCCGATGATGAACTCGACCCCGCTCCGCACCCGTGCCAGTTCAACCCCCAGGCCGGCCAGCACGGCCGCCGCGACCCCTTCTCCCTCGCGCAACAAGCCCAGAAGCAGATGCTCCGTCCCAATATAGTGGTGATTGAGGTTCGTGGCCTCTTCCTGGGCCAGGGTCAATACGTGGCGGGCGCGGCTGGTGAACCTGTCGAACCGCTCGGCGTGCGTCGTGGCCAACTCGGGCCGCTTCCGCCGCGTGCCGACCAGCGGCAGATCGGCGCGCATCCGCTCAAACATCCCGCGCAGGGTCGGCGCGTCGACGGACTCGCCTGGCCCGACCACGGCCGGCGGGACGCGCGAGCCCTGGGAGAGCCGTTGCACGTAGTGGCGCAACTCCGCCTCGGGGATGAACCACTCGCGGCCGATCTGAAAGCCCACGATCGTCCCTTCGCGGAGATATTTGGCCACGGTGGTCCGATCCAGACTGAGAATATAGGCGACCTCCTCAAGCGCGAGGGCACTGCCGAGGATCTCCTCGCGTAAGGTTCTGGCCCGCTGGCTCGGGGCATCGGACACCGTTTGGGCGGCGGGACTCTCCTCGGGTGGGTTCATCGCCTCCTCGTTCATTTCTCACCCCTTCCTTTCTGGTTCTCTTAATCATCTCAGGCGTGCCTTGACTCACTATAAGCTATCCATGCTCACATAACAACACTTAAATCTCTCAAATCTCTGAATCCCCGTGACTAGCCGGCTTCGCGCCCCTAAACCGTGTCCTTGGCCACGAATGGAAGACTCTCTCCATCCACATCCTTGCCATGAGTTGTCAGGGTTGGGCCGCTAGACTGGTCTTATGGCTATCGCCCCGCTGCTCGCCGCTCCTGATCCGCCGACCGCCTTCCATCCGTCGTCCGCCGATGATGCCTGGCTCTTCGGCTGGGATCCCCTGCCCGGCATCGTTTCCGTCTGGGCCAACCGCGAGGGCCGCGCCCTGGTCTGGCAACGCACCGGCCAGGGAGTGCGATGTATCGAGGATCGCTTCCGTCCCTGGCTCTTCGCGGCCGGCCTTGACGATGCGCGCCATCTGGGCCCCGCGCTGGTCGAGGGGGCAACGGACCACGCCGAACGCGCGCCATTCACCTATCGCGAACTGGATGGCCCGCCCGGCTCCTTCCGCTATCTCCTCTCGGCCCGCGATGGGCACGCGCTCCAGCGAGCCATCCTGCTTGGGGCCGAGAGACGGCTCGGGCGGCCAGTTCCGAGCCTCCGCGACCTCCCCGACCACTACTACCTGGTGGGGGCGGTCGAGCAATACCTGATGGCGACCGGGCGGGTCTGCTTCCGCCGCATGGCCTACGCGGATCTACATCGGCTGCAATTCGACCTCGAAACCACCGCCCTCTCGCCCAAGCAGGGGCGGATCTTCATGGTCGCGGCGCGCGACAGCCTCGGACTGGAAGCAATCCTCGAAGCGCCCACGGAGGCCGACGAGGCGCTGTTGATCACCAACCTGTGCGCCCTGATCCGCGACCGCGATCCCGACGTGATCGAGAACCATAACCTCTTCGGCTTCGACCTGCCGTTCCTGGAGGAACGCGCGGCGGCCCTCGGGGTGCCGCTCCGCCTGGGCCGAACCGAGACAGCCCCTTTTCTCGAACGGTATGATGAGCCTAAAGGTTGGGGGGCCAGGCGGCGCGCCCGCTACAGCATCGCGGGACGCGAGCTGATCGATACGCTCGACGCGGTGCGCCGCCACGATTTCGTGGTCCGCGACATGCCGGGACACGGCCTGAAGGCCGCCGCCCGTTATTTTGGGATCGCCGCTCCCGACCGCACCTACATTCCTGGGCCGGAGATCTTCCGCACCTATACGCGCGACCCGGAGCAGGTCCGGCGCTATGCCTTCGACGACGTGATCGAGGTGGACGGCTTGTCGCAACGACTGATGCCCGCGCCGTTCGCCCTGGCGGGGATGGCCCCACGCCGGTACGAGCGGGTCGCTTCGGCCGGTCCGGCGACCGGTATCCTGGAGCCGCTGCTGGTCCGCGCCTATCTGCGGGCGGGCGCCGCGCTGCCCCGGAACCCGGCGGGGGCGGACGCCCTCCTCGCCCCGCACCAGGGCGGGGCGACCATCCTCTACGCCGCCGGCGTGGCACGGCGAGTGGTAAAGGCCGATGTCGCCTCGATGTACCCCTCGATCATGCGTACCTTCCGGATCGGTCCCGCCTGTGACCGCTTGCGGGCGCTGCTCTACCTGGTGGATCGCCTGGCCGATCTGCGTCTGCGCCATAAGCGGGCGGCGAAAGCGGCGCCGCCCGAAAGCGCGGAGGCTCGCCGGCATGATGCCTTGCAGGCCGCGATGAAGATCGTGATCAATTCGGCCTACGGCTACATGGGCGCCGGACCGATGGCTCTGTTCGCCGATCGCGCGGCGGCGGACGAAGTGACGCGGCGTGGACGCGAGATCCTGGGCCAGGTGGCCGACAAGCTGCGCGAACGGGGTCCCACCCTGCTGGAAGCCGATACCGACGGGGTGTTCTTCGGGGTGCCGGAAACCTGGACCGAGGATGATGAACGGGCCTGCGTGGCCGCGGTCGCCGCCGACTTGCCGCCGGGGATCGTCCTGGAATACGAGGGGCGCTACCAGGCGATGCTCAGTCATGAGGTCAAAAACTACGCCCTCCTGGCCTACGATGGGCGGCTGATCGTGCGGGGCGCCGCCCTGCATTCGAGCCGCACGGAGCCGTTCGGAGACCACTTCCTGCTGGCGGCGCTCCGGTGCACCCTGGTGGGTGATGTCGAGGGGGTGCGACGGGTGTACTGGGAAACGGTCGCCGCCCTGAAGGCACGCCGCTTCACCCTCGCCGAGGTGGCGACGGTGGCCCGGCTGACCAAAAGTGCCGACGAGTATACGCGGTCACGGGGACGGAGCCGCGAGTCGGCCTACGAAGCGCTCCTGGCGGCCGGGCGCACCCAGTGGCGGGCGGGCGAGCGGGTCCGCTTCTACCGGGCGGCAGGGGGCGCCGCCATCTGGCTCCCCGAAACGCCGGAGAACGATACCTCGCGCGCCGATGACCCCCATCATGGTGGAGGGTCGGGCGGCGCGGCGCTGGACTACGATATCGCGCATTACCTGAATGTCTTGCACACCTCGTATGTCTCACGCCTCCGCAAAGCCTTCGCCCCACCCGATTTCGAGCAGCTCTTCCGCCTCTCTGGCCAGGGCGGGCTGTTCGACCGGCCCATCGCCGAGGTGCGGCCCCTGTGGATTCAGGACTAAACCAAAGCTTCCGTGAGATCCGCGGACTGGGCGCGATAGGCCGAAAGCGGCGACGGACCAGAGGGTATGAACCGATCCGACTGATCGGTCCGATCGGACCGATCAGTCGGATAACCGCCAAACTCAGCCGGCCTGGCCATGTCCCGCATGGTAGTCAACTACTAGGAGGCGCGACTGGGGAGCAGGGTCGTATGCATGAGCAGCCCTGTCCGCGTGTCGAAGATGCGCACACTGCCATTCCCGGAGGCGGCCATGAGGCGGCCGCTCCCACTATCGCCCGCCAGGGAGTCCGCGGATCCCCTTTCGTCGAGCGTCCGCGGCACCCGACTGCTGGTCACGTCGAGCACACTGACGCCCTGGGTCGTGCCGACGAAGACACGACCAGCGCGCGTATCGACCGCCGCGTGAAAGGCGTGGCGCCAAGGGGGACCAGGTGAAGCGGGGTGCCGCGGCGGGCGTTGAGGATGCCGAATGTGACAAGTGTAAACCCTCCGGCCAAGCCCAGTTCCTTGACACATCCCCTCCTTCGTTGTATTGTCGATATATCTAGATAGAGTCTAGATGCTTCGAGCAAATGTCGAAAGGAGCGAAAGTATGGAAGCGATATTCAAAATGCGGGGCGGCCACCGGCATGGGCCGTGGCACGAGGGTCCGGGGCAGGTGCGCCTGATCAAACATCGGCATGGCGGGCCCGAGGGGCCGGAGGACTTTGAGCATCAGGGACCGCCCTGGGGCCGGCATGGCGGTCCCGACGAAGGCCCCGTCCGGGTCGAATACCATAGGCGCGGCCCCTGGGGAGGCCATAGGGTCACCAGGGCAATCCATACTGAGCCCTGGGGGCGAGGCGGGGGACCGAAGGTGGGCCGAGGCGATGTAAGGGCGGCGATCCTCCTGTTGCTGGCCGATCGGCCCATGCACGGCTATCAGATCATTCAGGAGATCGGCGAGTGGAGCGGCGGCCTCTGGCGGCCCAGTCCCGGATCGGTCTACCCTGCTCTCCAATTGCTGGAGGACGAGGGGCTGGTCCGGGCCGAGCAAGAGAGCGAACGGCGAGTGTTTCACCTGACTGATGCCGGTCGTGCCTACGTGGAGACGCACCGGGCGGAACTGACCGCGGCCAGGGACGCGGTGACCGGGAACGTGGACGACGCGGTGCTGGAACTGCGGGATCTACACCAGCAGGTGGGCATCGCCCTCATGCAAGTGGCGCGGGCGGGAACGCCCAGCCAGATCGCCGAGGCCCGAACCCTGCTGACCAATGCCCGCCGCCAACTGTATCGGATTCTGGCCGACGAGCCGGCGAGCGAACCCGAGCGCTCGTAAGCGTAGGTCGGCTTCGGACGGATCGGACGGATCGGACGGATCGGACCGATCGGTCCGATCCGTCCGAAGCCGAGGAGGGACGCCACGCGCGATACGCCATTCGGGCTATGGCTTGGGGGTACGTGTAGATCCATACTGGTTCCGGGATCCTTGTACGAAGGATCCCGGAACCAGTATGGCCACGCGCGCCACGAGCGGGGCAGTGTGCCCTTGCTGTGATAGCCAGAGGGAAAAAGGATGAGCGACAGCCGGCATACCCAGGAGGTGATCCCCGCTGAGGTACGGTTACTGATCGAGACAGAGGTACAACGTGCCCTCGCCGCTCGACCACGAGCGGCCCGGCGGCCATGGGGGGCCGTGATCATGGCCGTCGCCCTCTGCGCCACCCTTCTTGGCACCAATGCCTTCGCCAGCGGAGCCGGGCCGGCTTCCCTGGCCCGCGTCAATGCCTGTTACGCCACGACCGCCACCAGTACGGGGGAACACGCGCTCTTTCTCCTCACCGGCGCCCAGTCCAACTGCGCCAAGGGAGAGGTCGCCGTCAGTTGGAATCAGCAAGGGACGGTCGGCGTCACCTGGAAGGGTCAATGGGCGACCTCCGTCCAGTACAACGTAAACGACATCGTCTATGACGGCGGTTCGGAATGGATCGCCACCGCCCCCAA
>DATLQX010000118.1:0-24940 GCA_035534995.1 Chloroflexota bacterium
TGGAACTGGCCCTGGCGGCCCTGGAAGCGGGGAAGCACGTGCTCTGCGAGAAGCCCGTGGCTTTCGACTTCCGCGAGACCCTGCGCGCGGCGGACCAGGCCGATCGCAAGGGATTGAGAACCAAGCTGGGCTTCACCTTCCGCTACAGTCCCGGCGTGCTCTACGCGAAATCGCTCATCGATGACGGTTTTGTTGGCGAGCCGTTCATCTTCAACGGGTACGAGCAGAACTCACAATGGCTGGACCCGAACAGCCCACTCAGGCAGGTCGATCATACCGCCGACCAATCCGTCCTTCAGACCTCGTCCCTGGAGGGGTACGGCGCCCCGATCATCGACATTGGCCACTGGTGGATAGGCGCCGATTACCGCCGGGTCACCGGGATCATGCGTAACTTCGTCCCCGAGCGGATGATCCGGGCCACCGGCCAGATGACGCGCATGAACATCGACGATGGCGATATTTTCATCGGTGAGTACGCGAACGGGGCGATCGGTTCGATCCAGACCTCTTTTGTCACGATCGGCAACTATCCCGGCATCGAGGCGCGTATCTACGGCAGTAAGGGCGCGATCATCTGCCGCCTGATCGAGGAGTTTGGGATCGCCGAGACGATCAAGGTGGCGACCCCGGACTCGGTGGAGTTCAAGCAGATGGAGGTTCCGGCCTGCTTCTACCCTCACGGCGGCGTCCCCACCGAATCGTGGCGCTCGCTGTTCTACGCGAACCTGATTAAGGATTTCATCGACGAGATCTTGTCAGGCGCCGGGCAGAGCCAGGGAGGTTTCCGGGACGGGGCCTGGGTGCAGGAAGTGATAAACGCCGTGGAACGGTCGCATCACCAGCGCCGTTGGGTTGACCTCCCGCTGGAGCGCTAAGCCGATGAGCGGCACCGCGCCACGATTCACGGAATGGCTTGACGCCGTGGTACTCGACTACTATGACCGAGAGCCGGTCAGCGCTACGTTCATTGGTAGACACGAACACGACCCCCGATTGCCGGATCTCTCCGCGCGGGGTCTTGCCGATGCCGCGACTCAGGCGCGGAGGCAACTCAGCCGGCTGCGGGCCCTGCCGGCGGAGGCGCTGACGGAGACGGAGCGGCTGGATCGCGACCTGGCTCAGGGGATGCTGGAGATTCATGCCTGGGAGTACGAGGGCGGGCATATGTGGCGCGGCAATCCCAGTCTGGCGCTCGGCGAGGCGGTGTTCGGGGTGATCGCCTTGCTGTTGCGCCCGTTCGCGCCGTGGCCGCGACGACAGGAGGCGGCGATCGCCCGATTGGAGCGCGTTCCCGCGCTCCTTGACGCCACGCGAGCCCGGATTCACCAGGCGCCGGCGGCCTGGATTGCACGCGCGGTTCGCGAGTGCGAGGGGGCCCTGGCGTTTTTCGGGTCGGGACTGGATCGCTTTGCCGCCGATCACGGCCTGGATGGCGACCGGTTGCGCCGGGCCGGAGATCGGGCCCGCGCCGCCGTGGTTGAGTTTCGCCGTTACCTCACCGGCGAGCTACGGGAAGGCGGGAGCTACGGCTGCGGCGAGGAGGCGCTGTCGCTGTTGATGCGCCGCGGCCATTGGCTGACCGAGGAGGCGGACGATATCCTGGCCCTGGCCGAGGATCGGGCGCGGGAGCAAGCTGGTTACCTGGAGGCGCACGCGGCGGATTTTGGCGCCCGGAACTGGCAGGAGGCGCTTGCCCACCTGCATTCCCATCATCCCACGCCGGAACACTACCTGCCTCGATATGAACAGATCTGGAACGAACAGAGAGAGGCCGCGCTCGCCGCCGACCTGGTGAGTTGGCCGGAGTACCCGATCCGCTACATTCAACAGCCTGGTTGGGCGCGCGAGGCGGCGGCCAACCTCTATTTCCTCTTCTATCGGGCGCCCGCCGCGTTCGATCAGATCACCCCAGTGGAGTATTTGGTTCCCCCAATTAACGCGGATCTCCCGCCGGCGGAGCGGACGCGGCGGCTGGAGGCCACGAACGACAGCGTGATCAAGCTGAACCATGTGATCCACCACGGCGGGCTGGGGCACCACCTGCAAAACTATCACGCCTATCGATCCCTGTCACGGATCGGCCAGATTGCCGGGGTCGATTGCGCCTCGCGGATCGCCCTGTTCTGCGGTGGGACAATGACCGAGGGATGGGCCTGCTACGCCACGGAGCTGATGGCCGAGGCCGGCGCCCTGACCCCGCTGGAGCACTATGCCGAGCAGCATTCCCGGCTCAGGATGGCGGTGCGGGCGATTGTCGATATCCGATTACATCGCGGAGACTATGGCCTGGACGATGCCGCCGCGCGGTACGGGGATCAGGCCGGGATGGGGCCGGAAGCGGCCATGGCGGAGGCAGTCAAGAATAGCATGTTCCCGGGGACCGCCCTGATGTATCTGATGGGCACGGAACAGATTTGGCGGCTCCGCCGGGATCTTGAGGCCCGGCAGGCAGGCACCTTCTCCTTACGCCGGTTCCACGACCAGTTTCTTTCCCACGGTTCCGTGCCCGTGGCTCGGATCGCCGAGGCGATGCGAAAGGAGGCATTCGAGGCGCGCTAACGCATGCCGGTCATTCGATGGCCTCGCCTCGCGTTTCCTTCTGGGCAATGTCGTAGGCGTTGAGTCGCCGTCCAGACAACGCGGGGTTCCGTTCTCGCGCCAGGGCGACAAAGGCAGGCGCGAGCACGGCGGGATCTTGCCAGACCTGGCGCTGTTCTTCCGTGTAGTGGCTCTCGGACATCGGCGTGTTCATGGCGACCCCGGGCGTGAGGGAGATGACGCGAATATTCCAGGGTTCCAGTTCAAGGGCCAGGGTTTTGGTCAATCCTTCGATGCCATGCTTGGACGGGCAGTAGCCGCACTCGCCGATGAATCCCTTGATCCCGGAGCCCGAGGACATATTGAGGATCACCCCGTCGCGCTGGGCTTTCATCGCCGGCACGAAGGCTCTGCAATACAAGAAGGGACCGCGCAGATTGGTCGCCATCACCTTGTCCCATTCCTCAACGCTGGTCTCCTCGATTGGCTTGATGATAATGATGCCGGCATTGTTTACCAGGACATCGATCCGCCCAAAGCGTTCCAGCACCATGCGCGCCACCGCGTCCACGGCCGCGGCGTCGCCCACATCACTGGCCACCGTGGTAAGCCGCGGCGCATGGTCTCCCGCCGCCGCACGCAACTCAGCTAACTCGGGCTCATACAACGAGACCGCGACTACCCGCGCCCCTTCCGCCGCGTACCGCAGGGCCACGGCCCGTCCGAGGCCGGCGCCCGCTCCCGTGACCAGGGTAATCTTTCCCGCAAGCTGCATTACGCTACTCCCATCACGCTTCGCCAGGATTCCGCGTCAACCGCCGTATCGAGCCGGTGCCCCCAATGATACCCTTCAGGAAGCTGGTCGGGGATCGCCGTGGAAGCGTATAAGAGTGGCAAAACCATTCCGAAAGGACAACGCTCATGCTCAGTGACCTGACGCTTGCCTACGCGGAAGAGGTGACTTCCGCCCTGCTGGGGGCGGACGCGCTGCTCCGGACGCCCGGTGGTGATGAGGATGCCGGATTGTTCGTGCTCAACATGGGGCCACATCTCCCCGCTACGCTCTTCTCGGGGCTTGACGCGGCGGAAGCGTGCTTTCGCGAGCTGCAAGCGGCCGCCGCGCGCCTACCGGAACTGGACCGCCAGATATATTATCGGCAGTTATGCGGCTCAACCCTGGCGATCCTGGGGCATCGCCGGCATGCGCTGAGCTTGGCGGAACAGATCGAACGTTTCCTCCACGTCGCGGCTGCCCCGGCCTCGGATGCCCAGCTTGATGGGATGCGCCAGGAGATACGGTCGCGGCTCACCGCCATGGGATATGACGGCGATCTGGCGGCCCAATGTGCCGCCTGGGAGCGGAACCTGCTGGTAGAGCCCGGCGAGGTGGCGGCGGTGATCGCCGACCTGCTGGATCAGGCATGGGACCGTACGGCGGCCCGCATCGAGTTTCCCGCCCCAAAGGCGGACGGAATGCGTGTGGCGACCGTACGGGGCGCCCACTTCAACGCCCGGAGCGACTATCTCGCGCGGACGATCGAGATCAATATCGATCCGGCGCTGACTCGTCCGGCACTCAAGCATCTGGCGGTCCACGAGGGCTACCCCGGTCACTACCTGCAGTTCAAGCTGCGCCAGCATTGGTATCAGCAGGGATTGGCTCCCGCCGACGGCCTCCTCTCGTTGGTCAACTCGGCCAGTTCATGCACCTTTGAGGGGATCGCCGATTGCGGGCTCCGCTGGCTCGACTGGATCGACTCGGATGATGACCGGCTCTCCGCGCTCCTCTCCCGCTATCGGGCGGGTCTGGGAACCGCCGCCGCCTGGCGGCTTCATGCTTTGGGTTGGGACGCGACTCGGACAGCGGACTGGCTGCGGGAACGGGCGCTGATCGGCGGCGAGGGCTGGGTGGCAAACCGGATGGGCTTCATTGCCGCGCCCCAGCGCTGCGCCCTCATCACCTCCTATTGGCAAGGCGAGCCCTCGGTCGCGGCGGCCTGGGGGCGTATGCCCGGCGGAAGAAGCAGTGATGCATTTGTCCGCTTCGTCTATGGCCGAATGCATTCTCCGGAAAGCATTCTCTTGTTCAACTGAAAGACGCCCCGCGCGCCGTAGAGCGCGTGGCGTGGAGAGGAGCACAGCTATGACCAAGCAAGGGCCTATTCAGTGGGGTATTCTCAGCACGGCAAGGATCGGCCTCCACTGCTTCATCCCCGGCGCTATGGCCTCCACGAACGGGGTGGTAATCGCGATTGCCAGTAGGGAGAAGGACCGTGCCACCCAGGCGGCGGGGAAGCTGGGCATCCCGCGCGTTCATGGCTCCTACGAGGATCTTCTTACCGACCCCGAGGTGGACGCTATCTATAACGCGCTCCCCAATTCCCTCCACGACGAGTGGACCCGGCGGGCCGTCGAGGCCGGCAAGCCGGTGCTCTGCGAGAAGCCGCTCGCGCGCGACGCGAACGAAGCCCGCGCGCTGGTAGAGGTGTGCGAACAGCGGAATGTCTTGCTGATGGAAGCGTTCATGTATCGCTTCCATCCCCAACACGCCCATGTACGTTCCCTCATCGAAGGGGGGGCGATTGGTGAAATACGCGCCGTCCGCACGGCCTTCACCTTCAATATGACGCCGCTTAACCCGGCCAACGTGCGGCTTCAGGCAGACCTCGCGGGCGGCGCCCTGATGGATGTCGGGTGCTATTGCGTCAACGCGGCGCGGCTCCTCTTTACCGATGAGCCGATCCTGGCCACCGCTACCTGGGATTTCCGGGCGGAGTTCGGGGTAGAGATCGGCATGGCCGGCGCCCTCACCTTTTCCGACGGACGTACCGCGACCTTCGACTGCGGTTTCCGGGCCGCCGGACAGGGCTGGTATATGGTCGTGGGTGCCTTGGGGACCATCGAGGTTCCCGCCGCCTTCGTCCCCAGCCAGGATCCCACGCGGGTGATCCTGACTGACCAAGCGGGCCGCCATGAGGAGATGATCCCTGGCGTGGACCAGTACCGGTTGGAGGCCGAGGAGTTCGCGGCCTGTCTGATCGAAGGCCGCCGTCCGCGCTATCCCGCCGAGGACGCCGTGGCCAACATGCGGGCCATCGACGCCCTCTACCGCTCAGCCCGCGCCCAGGGCCTCAGCCAGGGGGTGTAGAGCCGCCACTCAGGGAAGCAGCGGAACTCGGAACCTAGTCGTTCGTCAGGCTAACTCTGAGGAGTGGTCTGGTTCTGCTCCTGCTGGGGTTGCTGGTCCTGGCCATCGCGGGCTGGGCCCAAACCTACCGGGCGCTCACGCATAACCAATGGGTAGCCGACGTTCACGCGGTGCCCATCGGATCTCAGCGCATGCGGATTACCTATACGCCGGTGTCCAACGGCGGCACCCTGGGCACTCCCCATACCTATACCCTACTGGGCGATAAATGGCTGTATGCCAACCTGCCGCATTCGTAGCGCCCGGCAGCCCGCGGCGCGTAAGGTCGCGTTTGGCCGGGCGGGCTGCATCGAGTGGCGGCCAGGACCAGGCAGGACCTGGTCCGGCCTGAGCGCGAGCAGGCTATTGAGCATTGGACACCTTAGGTACCGCGTGTTCTACTGAACATACAGGGTTCCGTGATGGGACTCCGACCCGGCGAACTTCCGGAGGTGCATCATGAATGGGACAGCGGGTATCCTGGCGGCGGTAACATTCCACAATCCCTCTAGTATCGTGGGCTGGATCATCGTGGGCCTGATCGCGGGCTGGGCCGCCAGCCATGTGATGGGCGATGGCGGCTTTGGCGTGATTGGCGACGTGATCGTGGGGCTAATTGGGGCCGTGATTGGCGGAGTGATCATCGGCTTCATCTGGGCGGGAACGACCGGCTTCATCGGGAGCATCGTGGTCGCCTTCATCGGCGCCTGCGTCCTGATCTGGCTGATCCGGATGCTCTCGGGCGGACGGGCGGCCGCGCGGGTCTAGCCGGCGAGAGGAGCACCTCCCACACCTCGGAGACCGGGCGAGACGGAGGGTGGTAACGGCACACGAGGCTTGTACTCGACCCGACGGCAATACGCTCAGCCCGCGGCTTATCCAGAGGCATCATTTTAACTGCGGGACTGAGACACAGGCCGGCGCCCTGTCTCCTCGGGCAGGGCGCCGGCCTGTGTCTCAGCGGCGCCGGGCGGCCATCAGGGCCGCCCGGCGTGGGTGCCTACCTGGTCGCGGCCACCTTGCGCCGCGCCAATCCTCCCAGCAGCGCCCCACCCACCCGCCGCGGCAGCGGCTGCAGCCGGGCTTCGATCACCCGCGGATCCGCCTGGCACAGGACGGCTTCCTCGCGGGCCAACTCCGCCAGCAGTACCGTCCGCACGTCTTCCCACATCCCGGCCAGCCGCTGTGTATCTTCCAGCTGTACCCTCCGTGGGCGCCACTCTTGCACTCAATCACGCGAGTGGCTCCCCTGCGGAGGGTATCGTTTGCTCCTCCCTCCCTGCCTCACCACATTTTCCAGGCACGCCCGGTGGTTACGGGCATAGTGGCACATTAACGTTGGTTATAGCACACTGAAAGAAGGAAATCGGTAGACGATCCGCGGCGGGCGGCGAGGTCAGCCGCTTGACGAGTGTAGCGCGCTGGCCGCGGTCGGAATGCTTATCAAAGGGGGGCCGGATGAGTATCGCACAGGAGAGTTTCTCGAGCCTGGCCACGCGCCCTGATGATGGGGAGCGCCTGGCGAGCTATCTCACCCGGCAAATGTACGATGGCGACCTCTCGCGTGGCGGCCTCCTCGCCCGGACTACCAGTCACGTGCTGGCCACTCCTGGGAAGCTGATGCGACCGCGCCTCCTCCTGGATGCCTGCCGGGCAGCCGGCGGCGATCCCGAGCGAGCCTTTCCCGCCGCCGCCGGCACCGAGTATGGTCACATCGCGAGCCTGGTTCACGACGACATTATAGACGGCGACGACGTGCGCCGCGGTCAGCAGACCGTGCACGCGAAATATTCCATCCCGGCCGCCATCCTGACCGGTGATCTGCTGATCTTCCAGACCTTTCTCAGCTACACCTACTGCCACGATCGCGGGATCAGCGCCGAGCGCGTCCTTACCGCCATCCGGCTGCTGAGCCTCACCTGCATTGAGGTGTGCGAGGGACAAGCGCTTGAGGCCAGCATCGTGGGGCGCCTCGACACCACGGAGGCAACCTACCTGGAGATGATTCGTCTGAAGACCGCCGGGGTGTGGCGCGCTTCAGCCGAGATTGGCGCCTGCCTGGCCGGGGCCGAGGATGACCTGATCATGTCCCTCCGCTACTATGGCGAAAACCTCGGTCTGGCCTTTCAGGTCATTGATGACCTGCTGTGCTATGAGGGTGTGTCCGAGCGGCTGGGCAAGTCAGCGCGGAGCGATCTCTGTAACGGGCGGGTCACGCTGCCGATCATCTATGCTCTTCAATCTGCCGGCACCGCCGCGCGGCGGCAAATCGTCACGCTCTTCGAGAGCGACCCCTCGAGTGCCGAACAGAACTACCCGGCCCTGGTGCGGATCCTGACCGTCACAGGCGCCCTGGATCGTACCCGCCAGACCGCCACGCGTCTGGTCGCCTCGGCCACGCGGCGTCTGGACCAGCTTCCCCCTACGGATGCGCGCGCCCGCCTTCAGACCCTTGCCGATCTAGTGCTCACTCGCGATCACTGATTCGACGCCTTCGCGCCCCGCTCACCCCGTCATCGTTGCCGCCAAGAAAGAAGGTGATTATGGACGCCCAAATGCTCACGGTCTTGTTCGCGCCCGATCTCGATCCCGATACTCCCGCGCCCGCGCCCGATGCCATTCCTCGCGGCATGCAGCGATGTACGGGCGGGGCCGTATCCCATAGCGAGACGTTCGCGGTGCATACCAAAGGAATGGCGCCCGCTTTCTTCGACGTGACCGATCTTGCGTGCGCGGTGGTCGAACGTTCTGGGGTGCGCCAGGGGCACCTCCTTGCCTCGACTGCTCATACCACCTGCGCCTTGATCGTGCAGGAAAACGAGCCGCTGTTGCTGCGTGACCTCGCGGATCGCCTACGGCGTTTCGCCGCCTCCGATGAGCTCTATCGCCACAATCAAATGGATGTTCGCACGGTCAATATGTGCGGGATTGACGAGTGCGCCAACGGGCACAGTCATTGCCAGCACGCGATACTGGGGACGGCGATCTTCCTCCCCGTGCGAGTCGGCGCCCTGGCCCTAGGCCGCTGGCAGCGGCTTTTGCTTGTGGAACTGGATCATCCCCGCCCGCGCGAGTTCACCGTGCAGATCACCGGCGTGGCGCCGGTCGACGAGGAACCGGTACCCCTGAATGGCCGCCAGCCTGGACGGGCAAAGTGACCGTGGCCGGCGCCATGATTTCCGACGCCGCCGCGCCGCTTCCCGTGATCTCGGCCGCCCATCACAATGGCCTTCCGGCGGGCGCCGCGCTGGCGAGAACCCTGGACCTGGCGGTCCAGCGCCTCCGGGAAGAGCAGCGGGGGCGGCAGCGCTGGGTTGGCGTTCTGTCGTCGTCCGCCCTCGCCACGGCCATCGCCATCGTAGCGTTCCAGCTTGTCGATGCCGAGGGATACGCGAGAGAGATCGCGCGGGGACGCCGCTGGCTGTTGGAGACCCAGGGGAGCGATGGTGGCTGGGGCGACGCGATCGTCGATCCCGCCAATATCAACGCCACCTCCCTGGCGATCAGCGCCCTGACGGTCACCACCCCTCCCACGCCGGAGTGCGGTAGCCAGGAGGCGCTTGCCCGTGCCCACGCCTGTCTTGATCACTTCGGCGGCATTGCTGCCGTGGGTGACCCGCTGCGCTGCACCCTCAGCGGGCCGTGCCGCACGGTGGCCGCCCTGGCGGGGCTGATGGACTGGCGGCGGATCAAGCGCTTGCGGCCCGAGGTGGTGCTGCTCCCGGCCCGCCTCCGCCGCACCATTTCCACCACCTTCCCGGCATACCTGAGCATTGCCGGCGTGCACGCGCGCATGGCGCCGCACCCCCTCAACCTCCTTCCTACCCACCGCTTCGCGCGCGGGCGCGTCGCGGACTGGCTACGCCGGACCCAGGGCTCGGATGGATCGTTCGAGGAGTCGGCCTTTCTCACCTCGGTCATCATCGCCTGCATGATGCTCTCTGGTCAGGGTGCGCTACCCTGGCTGCCGGAGGCGCTCTGTTTCGTGGTTGAGAGCCAACGCGCGGACGGGAGCTGGCCCATTGACCGCGACCTGGAAACCTTCGATACCGCCATGACCGTGAAGGCGCTGGGTGAGGCGGACATCCCGGTGCCGCATGCGAGCCAGGTCCGCGATTGGCTGCTGGCCCGCCAGTTCGACCAGCCGTGCTTCCCCACCGCCGCCAAACCCGGTGGTTGGGCCTGGGCAATGCCGGCCGGCTGGCCGGAATGTGATGATACCGCGTATGCCCTGTTGGCCCTTCTCGCGCTTGACGTCCCCACCTCGGCCCGGCCAATCCGCCGTGGCGCCCGCTGGCTGGAGCGCATGCAAAACACTGACGGTTCCTGGTCTACCTTCGTGCGTAACTCCCGCATGCCCTTCGACCGCCATTGCCCCTATATAACTGGACATGTGATCAGCGCCTTGCGGGGCGCCAATCGTCTCGGTCCCGGTTCGCCGGCACTTGGACGCGCCCTGGACTACCTGTGCCGCGTCCAGCGTCACGATGGATCGTTCGACTCCATTTGGTTCCGCGAGGCGGCGGCGGGTACGGCATCGGTGTTGGAGGCCCTGGCCGACTGCGGTCTGGAGCGGACACCGATGGCGATCCGCGCCCGCGACGCCCTGTTGCGCGGCCAGAACGATGATGGCGGCTGGGCGGGGCTCCGCCTGCAGGCAAGCACGGCGGAGGAGACCGCCTGGGCGATTCTGGCCCTCCTCCGCTGTGCCCCACATCCGGATATCGAGACGGTGGTCCGCCGCGGCGTGGCCTGGCTGGTCGCGCGACAGCAGCCGGACGGTGCCTGGGTTCCGGCACCGATTGGCCTCTATTACAGCGCCATGTGGTACTCGGATACGTTCTTCGCTCTGACCCTCCCCACCCAGGCGCTGGCCCGCGCGCGGAGGCTCCATGCCCAGGGTTAGCCGGCGCGTCAAAGCTCTGGCCCACCTGGAAATGACCCGTCCCTACACCATGTTTCATGCCGGGCTGGTCGCCGTGGCCGGTGCTGAACTGGCCTCGGGTGGCCAGGGCGCGCCCTGGCGCGTGGCCCTGGCCGGGGTGGTCACCATCTGCGGCTGGGAGGCTGGTCTCTACGCCGGCGACTATTACGATCGCGAGTTGGACGCCCAGAGTAAACCGTTCCGACCGGTGCCGTCGGGCCGGGTTTCGCCGCGTGAGGCGTTCCTTACCATGGTTGGTCTGATCCTCTCCGGCTATGTCTGCGCCCTGGCTCTGGGGCCGGGCAATCTGGCCTTGGCCATCCTGACCACCGTCCTGGGCATCAGCTACTCCAAGACCTTTAAGGCGAAGGCTCTGCTCGGCAACTTCGACCGCGGCGTGCTCGGCGTCTGCGCCGCGCTCTTCGGTTCTCTGGCGGTGGGGACGCCGGCCCATGGTACGGTGCTCCTGCTCTTGGTCGTCGTCTTCCTGCACGATTCAGCATCCAATCTCGTGGGGACGATCCGCGACGTGGATGGGGACCGCGCCGCCGGCTGCGCGACAGTGCCGGTGGTCTATGGGGTGCCGCGCGCCGCGGCGATCTCGGCGGGGTTGGCGCTCGGCGGGGCCCTCGCCGGTATCGGATTAATGGTCGCCCTGGCGCCGGGGCCGCTCGCCTGGACCCTCTTCGTGGGCGCGCTGGTTCTCGACGCCTCCGTCTACCTGGGCCTGGTGTCCGAGCGCTCCGTCCTCAACCGGGCTCGCGCGCTGAGGGCGCACAAATATCTGGTGGTGGAGCGACTGCTCCTCTTCAATGGCTTTATCGCCGTGTATGCGCCATCGTCCGTGTCGCTCATCCTTCTGGCTGGTACCCTTTCGGCCAGCGTCGGCGCGCAGGTGCTGCTGCGCGACCGGCATGAGCGGCAGCCGCTCCACGGATCGACGACCCATGGCCTGGTTCAGGGCTAGCGGAAGGAGAGGCAGGCCATGCGTATCGCGGTAGTTGGGGCGGGCGCGGTCGGCTGCATGCTGGGGGCGCGACTGGCCGAGCACGGCCATCAGGTAACCCTGATCGGACGCACCGATCAGGTGGAAGCGATCCACGCCCACGGCCTGCACATCGAGGACGCGCGAGGATCGCGTCGGTACCAGATCCCCGCTCTCTGCGCGCTGGAGTCCTGCCCGGATCTGGTGCTGCTCACGGTGAAAACGCAGGATGTCGTCGCGGCCTGCCGCGCTTTGCTACCACTTGCCCAGGATGTTCCTGTCCTGGTTATGCAGAACGGCCTCCAGGCGGATCGGCTGGCCGCCGAGGTATTGGGGCGCCCCAACGTGATCGGTGCCGTGCTTATGTGCGCGGCCACCTATCTGGCGTCGGGCAGCATCTCGGTGCAGTTTCCCGGCTGGGCGATTGTGGGCGAGCCCTTTGGGCCGCCCCGCGCGCGGACGGCGGCAGTGGCGCGGGTACTGCGAGACGCCCTCCCGACCTACCCGACCAGGCACCTGACGCGCGTACGCTGGAGCAAGTTGATTGCCAACCTGAACAACGCCCTCTGCGCCGCCACTGGGCTTTCGGCGGGGGAGATCGGGCGCTCGCCGGCGGGACGACTGGCCTCCTTGCGCGGAATGCGGGAGGGCTACCGGGTGATCCGGGCGGCGGGGATCGCACTGGATCATGGACTGTACGGTCTCTCGCCCAGGGCCATCCGTTCGCACCCAGACGTGGCCTTGATCGCCGTGCTGCAGGCGGGCATGACGCCCATGCTGGCCACCCTGCCGGAACGGGCGGCGCTCGCGGTCCTGGCGGCGGCGAGCCGGAGCAGGCTGCAACGCCTGCCACTTCGCTTCTCCACCTACCAGAGCATCGCCCGCGGCAAACCCACCGAGATCGAGTATCTCAACGGTGAGATCGTTCGGCTTGGCGCCCGACTGAACATGCCGACCCCCTATAACACCCACTTCGTCTCCTTGGTCCGTCAGGTCGAGCAAGCCGGTGCCTTCTTTCCCGTCGAATCGCTGTTGCCGGATGGCGCGCGAGCCGTGCGGGCCATGTCGGGCGCGCTGCCGTGAGCGCGGTATTGAGGACCGCCGCGTGGTTCCAGCGCGACGCGGCGCCGCGGGTTGCCGTGGTATGTGAGAGTACCGCCTGTCTCCCAGCCACCCAGCGGGACGAGCTTGGCATCGCGGTAATTCCGGTGCCATTCGCCTATGGAGACCGCACATTTCTGGATGGGGTCGATATCACGCCGGCGGAGTTCTATGCCAGGCTGGTGGCGACTCGCACCCCGCCCCGCACCTCGCCGCCCGCGCCGGGCGATTATCTCCGGGTCTGGGAGCGTGCCGGAGCGGGCGGTGGGGCAGTCGTCTCGGTGACCGTGGCGGACGCGCTGAGTACGTTTGGCCGATCAGTACGGCTGGCCGCGGACTTGGCGGCCAGTGAGTTGCCGGGCGTACCGATCACGGTGCTCGATTCCGGCTCGGCCGGCATGGGCCAGGGCTTCGTCGTCCTGGCCGCCGCGCGCGCCGCCGCCGCCGGGCAACCACTTGCCTCGGTAGTCGAGGCCGCGACGCGGGTGCGGCATTCAGTCCGCCTCCTGGTGACCCTCGATACCCTGGAGTATCTGGCCCGCGCCTCCCGCATCCCGCGGATTGCCTCCGTTCTGGGCGGTATCTTGGCGATCAAGCCGATTATCGAGCTATCGGGCGGGGAGGCCCGGCCGCTGGCCCGTCTCCGCACGCGCCGCCGGGCCCTGGCGGATCTGCGGGAACGCCTGCAACGGAGCGTCCCCGAGGGCACGCGCCTCCATGCCGGGGTGCAGCACGCGCAGGCAGCGGAGGAGGCAGCCGGCCTGGAGGAGTGGCTGGGGGCGACCTTTGACTGCGCCGAGTTGCTGACCACCGAGTTCACCCCGGTGATGGGCGGCTATTGCGGGCCGGGGTTGCTGGGGGTTGCCTACTATGTCGAGGATAGGTCGGATGGCAGCTAACCCGACCCACCGGCGCTTCTCCGTACCGCGATTGCCGCCGTCTTTGCACTCTGGTCTTTTCATCGCTGCCTCCGCCTTGATGGAGATGGCGAGCAAGGGCATCCTCGGGCTTCCGCCGTCCGTGCGGTATGGCCTGAGCGACGTGCTGACTACCCCAGCGGCGCCGTTCTTCCTCGGTCGCCGACCGGCTGTCGCGCGTAACTATGCCGTCGTGCTGGGCGGTTCAGCCACCTCCCCCCGCGCCCGGCGTCTGGCCCGCGCCAGCGTGGGCAATTATGGCCGGATGGCCATGGACTTCCTGGCGGTGCGTGTGATGAGCGACAAAGAGATTTTGTCCTGGGCCCGGCCTCGACATCTGGAGCACTTCGAGGCGGCGCTCGGGGATGGGCGGGGAATCATCATGGCCCTTCCTCACTTGGGGAGTTGGGATGTCGCGGCGGCCTTCGCCCAGGCGTATGGCTGTGATTTGACCGTGATCACCGAGGATACCTGGGCCGCGCGGTTGGTGGCCAACTCGCGCGACGGCCACCGCCTGACGCTGGTTCCGCGCGGTGGTTCCTTGCGTCCAGTCTTCCGCTCCCTGTTGGCCCGAGGTTGCGTGGCCATGCTGTGCGACATGGCTCCGCCGGGCGTGCCGGCGGTCGCCGTCCCCTTCTTCGGCCATCCGGCGCCGTTTCCGGTCGGGCCGGCGCGGCTGGCCCATCACACGGGGGCACCCATCCTGATAGTGGGGAGTGTCCGGCAGCCGGATCATAGCTACATCCTTGAATTGCTGCCTCCGATCCGGGCGAACCGATCCTTGCCGGCCGCGCAGGCGATCCCGGCCGCTACCGCCGCCATAGCCACTGGTTTCGAGCAGTTGATTTCCGCCTATCCCGAACAGTGGTACGCCTTCCGGTCCGTATGGCCGGATCAGGATCCGACTACTCGCTAATCTCGACGCCCGCGTGCTTGGCGGCCCGCTTGATTCGCCCCTTGATCGTCGCCACTTCGTCGCCCTCGTATTTGGCGGCGTTATCCTTATGATTGATGTAGCTCCACGCGGCGCGAATATGCTCGGGAGTGTCGATCGGGTACTTACGGTTCGTGGGATCAGCGAAGGTCACGTCCCCGTATTCTCGTTGTCCCTCCGCCGGATTCACATCGTCACGACGATCAATATGCGTGCTCATCATTTCACCTTCCTTCTTCCCGCGACCTTGGTCACCCCGTCCCTACCAACTGGCCTCGGCCGGCGGTTGGCCAGACGACAACTAAGAACGGGCATGGCTCATGCTGACCTTTAGTCACAGCGTATATCCAGCGTGTCCGCCATGCTTCACCTGATCGACCGAGGGAGCCGGAGAAACCGGACTAAGGCGGCGCTTGGCGGGGGCACTAGACCCTTTTACGGCTCTGTTTCGCCTGAAAGGTGGATGCAGGAGCCGCTTCTCACTGGCCATAGTGAGATAGAAGCCTGGCCATAGTGAGATAGAAGCCGCGAATTGTCCGCGCGATTTTGTTGATCCTGTAGTATCGCCACTCGTGCCGATCGATCTTCCTGCCTCCATGAGGAATGGGGAAAACTTCCCGCCGAGGGAACGCCAGAGAGACATACCGGGAGCGGCGGAAGAGAAGAATGGTGATCGACGATGCTGGAGACTCCGTTACCGGTCGATGCGGCTAGTGTGGCCCGCCCACACAGGATGCGGGTCGCCCCCGAGGATCTCCGGCGGGCCGCCAACCATGCGACCACCCTGGTCGAGGCCTTTGCTATTATTGCCGCCTTTCAGGAAGAACAGGCTCGCGCGGCGGCGGATCTGGCTGAGCGCGAGACCTGGGTGGTGACGCGGGTCTTGATCGCGAGTGACCCAATCTGGAAATATCTTCCGCGTCCGACCCTCCGTTTCGCGCTTGACCACTCCAGTGACTCTGGACCTTCTCATGTCGAGGTGGGGCGTTTCTCGCACCTGGCGGGTCTCGCGGCCCCAAGTCCGGGCGAATTGACGCTCATTTCCGCCACGAATCTCGGTTGGGCGCGTGTCTCGCCGTGCCCCGAGCGCCGGGTCTCCGATCGAACCGATGCCCTTGCTTGCGCTTACGAGCCTATCACGGTAGTCGAGGCGGTAAAGCTTCTTGGGCTTGGGACTATCCTCACCCATATCGAAGCGGCGACGGATACGGTCAGCAAAGCGGTGCTCGCCGAAGCCCAGGCCCAGAGCGATCGTCAGGCGCGACTGCTCGCCGTGGAGCGCATGTTGGGTTGGGACACGGACCCTCCGGCGCCCCAGGAACCAGCCATGCGCACACGCATGGTGTTGATCCTGTTGGGGTACGGCTCGCCCGGACGGCTGGTGGTGGGCACCGCCTGCTTGGGGCTGATGGTAGCCATGCTCTGCCTGGTTGTCGGGATTTTTCTGGGGTTGATCGCGCTGACATTCGGCGGAACATGCCTGCTTATTTGGTGGTTCCATCAGGTTTCCGCCAGCGATAGCCAGCTGTGATTGTGTGCCGTGGCCGTGGACGAATCCGGTTGGGCGCGAAGGCGGATTAGACCAGTTCCCTCCGCATGCTGGGCCGTATGGCTGATAACCATTGATCCACGCCGCGCGACAGTAGAGAGAGGAAGCGCGAGATGCCGACCAACTCGCGCGCGGCAGGGTAAGCGACTCGCCCAGGCGAGAGCGCGGCGGGAGTCGGCGGTAAATCGCGGTGAGCAAGGAGCAAAGAGATGATCGAACATGTACCCGCCGAGGCTGGGAGCGAATCGACGACCGTGGCCCCTTTATATACGGCGGTTGAGTGGCAATTGCTGAGGGCGCTGCGTGAACTCTACGAAAGAGATCGTGATCTCCTCTTATCAGAGGAGCGCACGCGGCTCAGTTTCATCCGCTGGCTGGTCAGAACGGGACAGCTCACTCCCTGACCAGCTTGGTTTCTCCGATCCCCCGGGCAGTTCCGGAACCTACCAAATGGCCGCCAATCGACCGGATTGCGGGTCAGGTCAAGAATAGAGGAGATGGCTTTCATGCGCGGGTTTACCCGGCGGGTCGAATGTGTACGTTGCGCCAACAGCCGTTCGTTCATCCAACACGACGAAACCAGCCGGCGCTTGATTGGCCAGGATGAAGTAGGAACGCTACCCCATGCGGCGACGCTGAGTTGCGGCCGGTGCGGCAGTTTCGGCCTCCTATCGTGGTGGGGCAACCCGGCATTCTCCGCGAACAGCGTGTGCATGGAGCGGTTGCGGGCGCCTACCGCCGGTCCGGTTGAACAATAACCGGATACGCCGGTTGTGAAACGAAGGAATACTGAGGATGGCCCACGGATTCGCTACCCAGGTACATGCGCGTGACGGGCAAGTAATCGGCGCCATCGATCGCCTGATTCTTGATCCGGCGGGGAACAAGGTGAAGGCCGCGGTCATTCGGAAAGGCCGGTTCCTTCGTCGCGACGTGGAAGTGCCGCTCAACCTCCTCAGCCGGTCAGCCAGCGGGGATCTTCATCTGGACCTCAACTCTGGCGAAGTCAGTCAGTTACCCCTTTTTGATGAGGCCGCCTACACGAGTCCACCGACGGGATACATCGCGCCGGCGGGCTATCCAGGCGAAAACTTCTACTTGCCGAGAAGCGTCGGCGATGCCTCCGCCAACCCGTCAGTCCCTGTTCGGGCCGATGATCGTCCTGCCGCGCTCCCCGCGGCGCGCCCGCCGCGAGGAGTCTTCTCCAGGGAGACATGCGAACAGGCGCGCGTCCGCGAGGGAAGCTTGGTCCTGGGGCGCGATGGAACGGGCGTGGGTCATGTGCGCGATATCTGTTTTGACCCTGAAAGCGGCCGGCTCACCGCTCTATTCGTCCGCGTTGATTCGTGGCCGAACAAAGAGTATGAGTTGGCCGTGCCTTTGATTGCCGGCCTCCATGATGGCATCGTACGGCTCAAAGTCAACGCCCGCCATCTGCTGCCCTGAACCGCGAGGTACGCGTGACGACCACCGCCTATGTAGGTCGACCTTCCTCCCCTCTCCCGCTCACCGAACGCGAGCGCCGCCCGAGGAGTTGGCTGGGACGGCTAGGAGGAGGATGATATATCATGTACAACATACCATCATCAGAGGAACCCATCAAGTTACCGTTCGCACGCCGGGAAGCCGGGGGCATCACCGGCCCTCTGTATGAGACGTTTCAGAGCCTCGCCTTCTCCCAGGAAGAACAGGAGCGCGAAGCCGGGGATCTCCTTGAGCGCGAGATCTGGGCGGTAACGCGCATTATGGCGGTCAGCGCGCCGATCTGGAATCAGAATCCGAGCCCTATCGTTTCCTTCTCGCTCGGTCACACGAGCGAACCCGCGCCCTACCGCCTAGAACTGAGCCGCTTCGCGCACTTGCGGGCCCTTCGTACTCCCAGCCCAGGAGAGCAGGCGCTCATCGCCTCGGACACCCCCTGCTGGGCTCGAGTAGCCCCGAATCTCGAGCGACATCTGGCAGGGTACAGCGACGCGCTCGCGTGCTCCTATGTTCCTGTTCCGGTAGCCGAGGCGGTCAAGCTTCTGGGCCTGGGCCGCATCATGACCCAGATTGAAGCGGCGACCCAGAGCGCGGGCCAGGCGGTACTGAACGAGGCGCGGTTCCAGGAGGATCGCCGAGCCCGGTTGGTTGCCGTGGAGCGGATGCTCGGTTGCGAGCCGCACCCCGCCGCGGATCGGGAAACGCCGGTACGCACGCATGTGGCGCTGGCCCTCTTGGGAAAAGGCCGATTCGCCGCGCTTCCTCCGAACGCCGCGTGCTTGGGTCTGGCGGCGGGTGTGCTATGCTTCGTGGCGGGCTTCGCCCAAGCGCTCATCGTCCTCCTCATCGGAGTGGTATTGCTGGCTGCCTGGGCCTTCTACGTACTCCATACCAACAACTGGTAAAGCCCCGCCTTACGGGTGGTCAGGTTCGGTTCGAGAAGCCGGTGCTTCGGCGCGGCCGAAGGGACGTTCCTCGTCGTTGGGATCCACAACCGTACCAACAGCACCCATCGAGCGGTTTTGCCGGTTGGTTAATGGTCTGCCATAGGGATTCGCGTCATCGAGATATGGTTGTCCTTCATCCGACTGGCGACTCGGATCACCGGGAGCGAGGGTCCGCGCATTCGTACCCTCGACTTCCGGGGGAAGCACGTCGGACCGCTGGGCATTCTTGTGCATCACGTTCGGCGGTTCAACGGTGCGCACACCGGAAGTCAGGGCAGGGTTCGCCTTCGCATCACCCTCATCGTGCCACACCGGAATGGCGCCGGCATCCCGCATTGGATGGAGCGGCCCCAGCCTTCGGCCTAGTCCTCTCTTGTTCTTCTTGACACGTCACCGGCCCATGCTTCAGACTACGGCTATATGCCGCACGACGGAACCGTGCCGGTTCCGTCGTTTTCATGATCCGTCCCCTGGCGCGGTCACCAGAGGACTTTACCATCTCGCCGTGCGATCAGCGCTGATCGACGCGAAAGGAGCGCACTCCATGGCTACCGCGATCCGAACTCATACCGAGCCTGTCATGACCTTGCCCGGCCGCTACTATTATGACCAGAGCATCTTTGAGCAGGAACAGGAGCGCCTCTTCTCTACCTCCTGGGTCTGCGTGGCGAAGTCGGACACCTTGCCGGTTCCTGGTCATTTTCTGGTGACGAATATTGGCGTGGAGAGCGTGATCGTCACCCGTGCCCAGGATGGCTCGCTCAAAGCGATGCTCAATGTGTGCCGGCACCGGGGCGCTCGGGTCTGCGTGGCCGAGCAGGGCAGGGCCAAGACCTTTCAATGCCGCTACCACGCCTGGGGCTACGCTCTGGATGGTGAATTGTTGAGCGCCCCCAACATGGAGGAGGATCCTGACTTTGATCGGGCCGAGCATGGACTTCATCCGGTGGCGCTCACCGAATGGGCCGGGTTCATCTGGCTGAATCTTTCCGACCAACCAGGGTCGTTCGCCGATCAACTGGGCTTTTACTACAACCGGTACGATCGCTACCAGGTTGGTACGCTCAAAGTGGGCCGGACGATCGAGTACGATGTCAAGGCTAACTGGAAGCTGCTGGTGGAAAACTTTAACGAGTGCTGCCATTGCGGTCCGGCGCACCCCGAGCTCTCGGCCCAGGTGCCCAGCTTCAAGGCGGGGATCGTTTCCGGATACCTGGGCGGCGGCGCCTTGTTCGAGGACGGTATCGAGTCGCTAACCGTGACTGGGAAGACCAATCGCCCGTTCTTCCCCGGAATCACGGAGGCGGATCGGCGGAACTACTACGGCATGACCCTCCGCCCGAATGTCTTCCTCAACCTCCATCCCGACTATGTTCTGATCCATATCATGCGGCCCATGGCGGCGGATCGGACCAAGATCACCTGCCACTGGCTGTTCACGCCGGAGGCGATCGCCCAGCCCGATTTCGAGCCGGACGGCGCGGTGGACTTCTGGGATCTGGTCAATCGGCAGGATTGGGAAATCTGCGAGCTGACTCAGCAGGGGGTACGGAGTAAGTCGTATCGGGATGGCGGCCTGTACGCGCCCCTTGAGCGGCACATCCGCGATTTCAATGACTATGTCCTGGCTAAACTGGGTCACGATGCGCGCTAGGGCGGAGCGGCGGCCGTGATGAGAGCGGCCTATGACGCGATCGTGGTAGGGGTGGGCGGCATGGGGAGCGCCGCCGCCTACCATCTGGCGAAACGTGGGCAACGGGTGTTGGGCCTGGAGCGGTTCGACATTCCCCACACCATGGGATCGTCGCATGGAGTGAGCCGGATCATTCGTCTGGCCTATTTCGAGCACCCTTCCTACGTGCCGTTGCTGCGCCGGGCCTACGAATCGTGGCGTGAACTGGAACGGGAAGCCGGTGAGCAACTGCTGTATATCACCGGCGGCATTGACGCCGGCCCCCCCGACAGCCGGAGCGTGCGGGGCTCGCTCCTTTCCTGCCAAACGCACGACATCCCTCATGAGGTGCTGACCGGCGATCAGGTGAACCAGCGCTTCCCCGCCTATCAGCTTCCCGCCTCGTTCGCGGCGGTGTATCAGCCGGACGGTGGGTTCGTGGCCTCCGAACGAGCGATCGTGGCTCATGTGGAGGGCGCGCGCTCCCTGGGGGCGGAGATCCACACCCGTGAACGGGTGTTGGCCTGGGAGCCTCGCGGTGAAGGCGTGATGGTGGAGACGGAGCAGGGGCGCTACGAGGCGGGGCGGCTGGTGATCTGCGCCGGGGTCTGGGCCGGCTCGCTGATCCCCGAACTGGCGGGGAAAGTGGTGGCCGAGCGGCAGGTGGTCGCCTGGCTACAACCCACCGAACCCGCGCTGTTCCAACCCGACCGCTTCCCCATCTTCGTGCTGGAGGTGAGCCCCGAGGAGCGCATCTACGGATTCCCCATCTTTTCCGTCCCTGGGTTCAAACTCGGGCTCTTTCATCATTTGTTCGAGCAAACGACCGGCGATACGGTGGATCGCGAGTGCCATCCACGCGACGAGGCGGTGCTTCGCCGGCTCGCGGAGACCTACTTCCCCAAGGGGGCGGGCGCGACTCTTTCCCTGAGCGCCTGCATGTTCGAGAACAGTCCGGATGAGCACTTTATCATCGACACGCTGAAGCGCGCCCCGCAGGTCGCGGTGGCGGCGGGCTTCTCGGGCCACGGTTATAAGTTCTGCGGCGTGGTAGGCGAGATCATGGCTGACCTGATGATTCATGGCCGGACCTCGCACGACATCAGCCTATTTGGGCTCGACCGATTTACTCCGCCTGGCTAACCGTGCCGAGCGCCACCGTGGTCAACGAAGGAATTGAGGGATATGCGCGAACACGCCGACGTGGTGATTATCGGGGCCGGGATCGTGGGCTGCGCCGCCGCGTATCATCTCACACGCCTGGGCTGCACCGATGTGATGGTCCTGGAGCAGGGGCCGCTGTTCGCGGCAGGCGGATCCACCTCTCACGCGCCTGGTCTGATGTTCCAACTCAATTCCTCGCGTCTGGTCTGCACCCTGGCCCAGCAGAGCGTGGCTCTCTATGGCTCGCTGGCGATCGAGGGGGAACCCTGCTTCTTGCCGGTGGGAAGCGTCGAGGTGGCGACCACCTCGGAACGATGGCAGGATCTCAAGCGGAAGGCGGGCTGGGCCAAATCATGGGGGGTGGAAGCCCACCTGATCTCCGCCGAGGAGGCCGCGCGGATGGTTCCTCTGCTGCGGGCGGAGCGGGTGCGCGGGGCCATTCATGTGCCGTCCGACGGCCTGGCCGCCGGGGTGCCGGTCTCCGAGGCCATGGCGCGGGCCGCCATGGAGCGCGGGGCCGAGTTCGCGGAGCGGACCACGGTAACCGGGATCGAAATTGAGCAGGGACGGGTGCGGGCCGTGCTCACCGATCGGGGGCGGATCGCCGCCGAGCGAGTACTGGTCTGCGCCGGCATCTGGGGTCCGGCGATCGGGCGGATGGCGGGGGTGCCCATTCCCCTGATCCCGGTCCAACACCAATACGTACGCACGGCACCGCTCCCCCAGTTGGCGGGGGAAACTGGAGTGAGCCATCCCATTCTCCGCCACCAGGATCGCTCGATGTATTTCCGCCAACACGGCGAGACCTACGGGATCGGTTCCTACGGGCACGAGCCGTTGCTGGTGGAGGTGGACCGGATTCCCCGCCATGACGAGGCACCGGTGATGCCCTCGATGCTCCCCTTCACGGCGGATGATTTCTTGCCCGCGATGGAGGCGGCCGCCGATCTCCTCCCGGCACTCCGGGGGGTTGGGCTCCGCGATGGCTTTAACGGCATGTTCTCGTTCACCCCGGATGGCCAGTCGCTGATCGGTGAGTCCGTCGATGTCCCCGGCTTCTGGGTGGCCGAGGCGGTATGGGTGACTCACGCGGGCGGGGTGGGGAAACTGATCGCCGAATGGATGGTCGCGGGCCTGCCCAGTCTGGATACGCGGGAGGCGGACCTCAATCGCTTCCACGGACATGTCGCCATGCCAGCCTACACGCGGGCGCGGGGCGCCCAGCAGTATCGCGAGGTCTACGACATCATCCACCCCTTGCAGCAACTAGAGAACCCGCGTGGTTTGCGGCGTGGTCCCTTCAGTCAGCGGCAGGAAGCGTTGGGAGCGGTCTTCTTCGAGAGCGCGGGCTGGGAGCGCCCGCAATGGTATGCCGAGAATCAATCACTTGTCTCCAGCATGGACCAGCCTCGCCGGGAAGGCTGGACCGCCCGTTACTGGTCGCCGATCGCCGCCGTTGAGCACCAGGCGGCGCGCGAACGGGTGGCGCTGTTCGATCTCACGGCCTTCACCAAACTTGAGGTAAGCGGCCCCGGCGCCCTGGCCTTTTTGGAGAAGCTGGCCAGCAACCGGATGGATCAGCCGCTCGGCAAGGTCACCTACACGGCGATGCTCAACCAGCGGGGGGGGATCCAGTGTGATCTCACGGTCGCCCGGCTCGGTGAGGATCGGTTCTGGGTTTTGACCGGCGGCGGCGTGGGGATGCACGATCTGGCCTGGCTGCGAAGCCATTTGCCGGCGGGTGGCTCGGCGCGCATCACCAACCTCAGCTCGGCCTATTGCTGCCTCGGCCTCTGGGGACCACATGCCCGCGCGGTTCTCTCGCGGGTCTGCGAGGACGATCTTGGCAACGCCGCCTTCCCCTACTTCGGCGCTCGGCGCCTCGCGGTCGGCCCGGTCCCAGTTCTGGCCTTGCGGGTCTCATACGTGGGTGAACTGGGTTGGGAGCTCTACGCGCCCACCGAGTACGGACAATATCTGTGGGATCTCCTCTGGGAAGCCGGGGCCGAACTGGGGATTACGGCGGCGGGCGGGGCGGCCTTCGAGTCGCTGCGCCTGGAGAAAGGCTACCGTCTGTGGGGACAGGACATCCATACTGACTATACACCGCTTGAGGCGGGGCTGGGCTTCGCGGTTCGGGTGGGCAAGGGAGAGTTCCTGGGCCGCGAGGCGGTGATCCACCAGAAGGAAACGGGGATCACCCGTAAGCTGTGCCCGATCACCCTTGATGATTCCGAGCGGGTAGTGATGGGCAAGGAGCCGATTCTGAACGGGGATCGCGTCCTTGGCTATGTGACCAGCGCCGCCTACGGCCATACGATTGGGCGCGGGATCGCCTATGGCTACCTGCCAATCAGCCATGCCGACGAAGGGACGCCGGTGACCATCGAGTTTTTCGGTGAGCGCCTGGCGGCGACGGTCGCCCGTGAGCCGCTCCACGATCCGGAGGGCGCGCGCCTGAAAGGGTAAGGTCAACCCGCCTCAGCGCATGTGTCCGTTGCCGCCGGTCCTCAACGGCGAACCATCCTCCGGTGTTCCCTCCTGGTCGTGGGAGAGAAAGAGCGTCAACCCGTCCGCGCCCGGCTCGTCCTGGTAGGCGATCACCCGCAATCCCTCGGTCCGCGCCCCATGCAGGAGGCGAGCGATCGGCCCCAACACCTGCTGGCAGGCCGTGAGCTCGCGCGTCACCGCTGACGGATCAGCCGGCTTCCTCGCGGCCTTGAGGGAGGCGCGCGCCGATTGGCCGAAACGCGCGGCGAATGCTTCGTCGTCCTGCGCCACCTCCAGCGCGGTCGTTAACTCCGCGAAGGAGCCTGGGTCGCCCAGCAAGGGCGCGGCATCCTCGCGGCCGCTGACGATCCCCAGCACATGCGAGACCACTGATTCCGGGGCCCGCCACAGCCCATAGGTAAGTACCCGCACCAGATCCTCGCGCAACGCCAACCCTTCCTCGGCGTCGATGGCCGCATCCTGGGGTGAACCGGGGCCTGGACCAGCGGCTGTAGGGGTCCGGAGCGATGCCAGGCTCATCTCGCCCCGATTTTCCTGGATCAGGCTCTCCAGGCGCTCAATCACCGTCTCACGGGCAAACACATCCTCCTCGGTATGCAGACCGGCCCGTTGCTTCGCCGGGGAGCGCAATTCTCCGCGATTCAGGGCATCCAACAAACGAGCCACCGGCAGTGTCTCGGCCCGCGCCACGGCGAGATGGTCGTACGCGCGCAAAACCAGATCCATCACCTAACTATCCTTCCGCTACGGGCTCGATCCATCGCCTGTGCGATACGGCTGAGATCTCGTTCCCGTTATCGCGCCACGGCCGCCACGGTTTGGCTAAATGGCCGTCCTTCCAGGGTACCGCGGAACAGATAGACGGGGCGGAGCACGAAGGTCGCCCCCTCGGCGATCGGCTGGTAGGCGAGCGTGACGCGGGTAACGGTGAAGAGAGGGCTGGGCTGCCCGTTCCGCGGGCTGACGGCCGGGGCCGGCGTCCGGGTCTTCTCGTCTGCTCGGGTGGCCGCGCTGGGAGAGATCAGC
>DATLQX010000119.1:0-13964 GCA_035534995.1 Chloroflexota bacterium
CTCCACGCGCTCCTCACCCGTCCGCCACTCGAGAGCCGAAGCTCTCCCGTTCGACTTGCATGTCTTAGGCACGCCGCCAGCGTTTGTCCTGAGCCAGGATCAAACTCTCCATCAAATCATTCCCCCAAGGGAGAATGCCTCGTGACGAGGTTGTGCTCTTGTTGTTTTTGGATTGGTTTGGTAGTTGCATGCAGAGCACGCTTGGTCTTTTCCCGTTGCCGAGAAAGCCTCGCGGCTCTGTATTTGATTACGCTCTTCGCTTGTCAAGGTGCCGCCCCCAAAAGGGGCAAGGGGTAATATACAGTTGAGCAAAGAGTGGTGTCAATCCTTTTGCCGAGGAATTTTGCGGAATCGCGAATCTCGCCTAATCGCACGCAAGACCGAGGAGGACCGAGGCACTGATGCCTCGGGCCTCCTCGGTCTTGCGGGTGGAGCGTCTAGGAAGTCAAAGTGGCGATCAGGTTGGCCACGTTTGGCGTCCCCAGGCCCGTGGGTAGGTCGTAACCGGCACCGGCTGGGAAACCAGGACTCAGGAAGCCATTGTCACCGACCGTTACGTCATGGAAATCGGCGGCGTACTCAGCCGGGTTGGCGCCAATGGCGTAGAGGGCCGGATTCAGGAAGCCCAGGGCGTGCCCGGCTTGCTGATCAGCCAGCGCGGTGATCGCCGCCCACTGCGGAGCGCCCTCGCTCGTCCCGCCAAAGAAGTAGAATCCAGGGGTGAGTCCGGGAACCGTTAAGTACACCCAGACGGACGTGTAGACCGAGGCGTTGTAGCCGACATCGGCGGTCGTACGCGCGCTCATATTTGAGAGCGCCTGTTGGTACGATGGGGCGCTAAAGATCGCGCTTGGGGCACCCCCGGTGGCGCCAAATATGCCATCCGTGCAACCAAAGGGGCAGAGTGCAGGGTTGGCATCGTTCCACACGGTCTCGCTCTGGTAGATCCCAGTGTCGCTCGCGAACAGATCGGTGCCGCCAACCGCGGTTACTAGCGGATCGGAGGCCGGGAACGATGCATTGGGGGTCGTGCAGGCTTTGCAGTCGCCATCGTTGGCGGCGCCCTGGTCCCCCGCCGAGGCGAAGACGCTAATCCCCGCCGCTCGCGCGGCCTGGTATACCGCATCGGCCTGCTGCAATTGCAGATTGTTACCATTGCCGTGGATTGCCGCCTCAGGTGACCCAAAGCTCATGGACATCACGTTGCCGAGGTGATGATCCACTACGTAACGCTCCGCTACGTTCAAGGCATCGCCGCCGTTGTTGGGGGCGATGACCAGATCAATGGTGGCGCCGGGGGCGATCGCGTGGGACCACTCCACGTCCAGGCTGGTCTCCTCCGCCCAACTGGACTCATTATGGTGTTGCCGTGGATTAAAGCTGGGCGCCCCCATGGGATAGATGATATTGAGGGTCGGATCTGGGAGACCGAATACCAAGTCGAACACATGCAGATCATTCTGGATGGTCGGGCTGCCATAGGCATCGACGAGGACGATGGTCTGGCCCGCGCCAGTGAGAGTGGAGGGGATATTGTAGGCGGAACGAATCTCCTGTGGTGTGTAGCAGGCCAGGCCGACAATCGCTACGCATTGCGAAGGAGAGGGAAGCGCCATCGGGCCAGTAGCGGCGTACGCGAGCTTCGCGGGAGGATTAGCGATATAGGTGATCGCCGCGCTGTCTCCGCTCGCATCCGCGCTTCGCGCCGGCAATCCGGCGCCGACCGCGATGAGCAACAGGAGAACCAAGCTGCCTCGTAACAGCATGCGTGTGGAGAGTCGATATATGGCTCTTCGTTGATCCATTTTGGCGAATCCCTTCATTCTCTTTGTGCATATGTGCGCGAATACTGGAGAGGCGCATGCGCGGAATAGCTGACCAGCGCGCCGACCGTTTCTCAAGAGTTCGCGGTGGGAGTGCTCCTCCTTTCCTCGCCCCACCGGGTTTCACCCATTCTACCCATTCTCTCCCGCCAAATCATAGGGTGGCATGCCACCCTATGATTTGGCGGGCCTGCGACTGCGGTCGCAAGGTAGGGACGAACGGCTGCGGCCGGATGTAGGCTCTACCAAATCAAAGAAAGCCGCTTGATTCATGCATAAGCGAATGATTGCCGATCCCCTGCGGTTAATGGCTGGTCGGATCCTGGCGGATCAAGGCCACCGCATGCATCAGCACTGGGGCGACCACCGCGAGGCACTCCCGCACTCCCTTTGGGCTGCCCGGCAAATTGATGATCAGTGAGCGCCCGCGAACCCCGGCGATTGCCCGCGAGGTCATGGCCATCGGCGTGATCGGGAAAGTCTGGCTCCGCATCGCCTCGGCGATCCCCGGCGCCTCGCGGTCGAGGATGGCCTTGGTGGCCTCCGGGGTCAGATCGAACGGTGACAGCCCGGTGCCGCCACTGGTCACGATAAGCGGGATATCGTTTTGGTCCACCCATCGGAGCAGCCTCGCCTGAATCGCGGCGACATCGTCCCGCACTAGGTCGGTGGCCGCGATAGTGAAACCGGCCGCGCGTAACGCTTCCTGGGCCACCGGCCCGCTCGTATCCTCCCGCGTCCCCTCGGCCCCGCTGGTACTCACGGTCAGGACCGCCGCTGAGTAGCGTTCAGTTTCATCCGCCATGATGAAGGCTCTCCAATCAGTTTCGTGTTTCCGTGATTCTACCGCAACCGGCTCAACAGCTTCTGTTCGATCACCACCAACTCCTCCGCGCGAAGAAGCGAGAGGATCCCGAAGTAGCTCACCAGGCCGGCCCCACAGGCCGCGGCGACGTAGATCAGCAAATGCAGACCATGCCGGCCGGCCGGCTCGATATGCAGGGCCCCCACGCAGATCGCCGCGCTGCCCAGCGCCGCCACCGCGATTTTGAGCGCCGTCTTGCCCACCCCGAAACCCGCCATACTGCCCTGCCAGCGCCAGAGCAGAATGAAGAGGGTGACCGCGTGGGTGACTTGCTTGACCGAGTCGGCCAGGGCCAGCCCCTTGAATCCTAGATGGAACACGCCGAGCGAAAGGGCCGCCGCGATCCCATAGCCGGCGATGGAGAGCACGCCGACCAGTACTGGGGTGATAGTGTCGTTCCGGGCATAAAACGCGAAGATCAATAACTGATCCACCGCCGCGAAGCCGAGACCGGGAAGGTAGTAATCGAGCCCCGCCACCACATGGGCGATGTCGCCAGGCGTCGTTTTACTCCCGTGCAGGAACGCGAGAGTCATGATGGGGGTGCTGAGGGTGGCCAGGAGCACAATCGCGGGAGCAATCAGGAGCGCGACCACCTTCAGGCCACGGATGAGCGTTTCTCGATAGGCGCGCCCGGTCAGCACGGAAAGCGTTGGCAGCGCGGCCAGACTCATCGCGGTAGCTACAAAACCCAGGGGAAGCTGATAGACGCGGGTGGCGAGATACAACCAGTTGACGCTCTTTGGTCCGGTGGAGTTCTGCAAGGCCAGATCGAGAAAAACCTGGGCCTGGGTAATAATCAGGCCCAGGGCCACCGGCAAATACAGGCGGCCGATCCGCCGCACCTGTGGATCGTGCCGATCGAAGTGAACGCGCAGACGGATGCCCCGCAGCCCATTGGCCTGGAGCACTACCTGTCCCATAGCGCCCAGCAGTACTCCGACCACCAGGGCGTCGATGCCAAATGGTCCATGCAAGGCGAGGGCGCAGAGTACGATCATCGCGTTGAAGATCACCGGGGTAAACGCGGGGTAGATGAAACGCTGCTTGGCATACAGGAGCGCGGTGAGTACTCCCGATACGCCAAGGAACACGATTGCCGGCGCCATCAGGCGGAATGACGATAGCGCGGTTGTATCCACCGCGCTCTGGCCGGCAGTCAACAGGGCAATGAAGGGAACGGCGAAAATCTCGGTCAGCAAGGTGGCGAGGAGCATGGCGGCCGTGGCGGCGGTGAGGATGCTACTTGCCACCCGTCCGAATTCCTCGCGCCGGTCTCGCAATTCCGAGAAAACGGGGATGAAGGCGGCGCTGATAACTCCGCTAATGAGCAAGTCGTATACCGAGGTTTGCAGTTTGAGCGCGGTAACGTAGGCGGACACGTTCGGACCCACGCCGTAGATGGCGGTGATCACGATGTCCCGCGCGAAGCCCACGAGCCGGCTGAGGATATTGCCGAGCAGAATGATCGTGGCGGCGCGGAAGATGCCCTGCTGGATACCGCTCGCCGCTTCCGGCGCCGTTACCTCGGTGGCCATGCGCGATCCGCCATGCAATCTCCCTGGCAGGATCTGGTGACCATCAGGGGGTCAGGCATACCCGCGCACGGTTGGTAGTGTGCCGGGTGAGGCTGTGAAGGTCAAGCAGGCTAGTCGTTCTGCTCCGGCACCAGGGGAATCGCCCCATCGTAATTGAGATACCGTACCGGGAGATCCCCATAACCGGCGTCTACCAGGGCCTGGCGAATCTGATCGCGCAGTTTGGTTTCCACCCACCAGCGGTGATGCTCGTTTTCCACCGCGACCAGTAACTCCGGGCCCCCATTTCCCACCCCATGGGTAGTGGCGATCCGTTCGGAGAAGATTGGGAACGCCAGGCGCGTGGAAAGGATTCGCTTAACCGCCGCCCATGCCGGATGCAAATCCCGGACCATTTCGCTGGGAGCGGACCTTCGCCCCGTCGCGGCAATCCCGGCGGCGCCAGGCGCGGCCTGGGGCGTGAGAGGCTGATTCGGGTTCGGGAACACCTGGAGTATTCCTGTCGGCGCCGAACTTCCTGGTTCGGGCGCCGGCTCGTGAAGCACCAGGGTCGGCCCTTGCGGCGGCGCCTGAGTGCCGGGCACCAGATACACGGGCCGCCCGATCTCCGGTGCTGGATCCGGTTGGGGGGCCTTGACGGCCGCCACCCCCGGCTCCGCGAATGGCGATGCTTCCCCCAGGACCGGCACCGCGAAGCGCGAGGGAATCTTGCCCCGTTCGCGATCTTGCCGATGCTGCACCAACAGGATGCCCCGCGTGGTCAACCCGGTCACCGCCAGACGGGTGTGGCGGAGGCTGAGTCCGGTATTTTCCACCAATCTGGCCATGGGCATCACCTCGTCGGGAATGCCCTGGCTAAAGGTGTGGCGCAAGACATAGAGCAGCACCCGAAGTTCGGCGCCCGACAACTCGGCCAGCAACCGGTCGATCACCAGGAGCGGGAGGCGCATCCGCCGGCTGGCATTATAGCCTGGGAAGCGCGGCGATCCGGTATCCACGGGCGCGCTCATTCCCAGGGCGAAGAGGGGGAGGGAGAACAGCGAAGGCAGGCCACTGCCGTCCGGGGCGCTCCGGCGAGTCACCTTGAGGTAACCGGCGGTCTCCAGCGCGGCGCAGGCCGCCTGTACGGTCCGCGGCGAGAGGCCGGAGCCCCGTCCAGGCAAGAGATCGGGCACCCCGCCCTGGCACAGCATACGCACGCTGAGGGCCACGCCCTGGCGTTGGCCGCTATTGGTGGCCCGAATGATGCAGAGCATGATCTTCAACTCACCTTCGGTCAGGCCGGCAAGCTGATCGTCGATCAGCCCTTGCGGCAGGAAGATGGTGGTGTTCCGATCGAAGCCCTCGAACGGGGCGACGGCGAGCCGGCGGGTTTGCCGGACTGGCGCCTGAGCAGTTTTGTGTGCCTTACTCATGCTTTCATCTGACTGATAACGGCCCGGACTCCGCTCCGGCCACTGCCAGAGTACGCCCGTTTACCTCCAGAATCAACGTGAATGGTGGATGAACAGACATTTATCCACCCAAAACGTCTAAACGCGCGCCCAGGGCCTGGGCCAGTTGCTCGCTCTCCACCAACCGTTCCCGCTCCTTTTGCACCACCGCCGCCGGCGCGCGTTCCACGAATCGCGCGTTCGCCAGGCGTTCTCGCAGGCCATGGGCGAAGGTTTCCGCATTGACTATATCCTGCCGCAGGCGCTCCCGCTCCGCTTCCAGGTCGATCAACCCTTCCAGGGGCAAGTAGGCGGTGATCCCCGGCAACGCGACGTGCAACGCCTGGGTCGGCACGCTCTCGATCGTCTCATGCATGGAGAGCTCTACCCGGGCCAGGGTGGCGAAAATGCCTGCCTGGGCCCGAATCAGGGCCGCGCGTTCGGCGCTGACCACGATCAGCGGTAACCGCCGCGTGGGCTCCAGGTTAAGCTCGGCCCGCGCGTTGCGGACGAAGCGGATGAGGGAGAAGATGATCTCCATGTCGCGCTCGGCCTCTTCGTCACGCGGGCCGGCCTCGGGCCACGGTGCCACGATCAGGGCCTCGCCCTCGTGTGGGGTCCGCTGCCAGATCTCCTCGGTGACAAAGGGAATGAAAGGATGGAGCAGGCGGAGACTGGTCTCCAACCCCTCGCGGAGCAAGGCGCGGGTGGCGCCTTGCTGGTCCTCCGATCCTTGCAACTGGATTTTGGCGATTTCCAGATACCAGTCGCAGTACTCGCTCCAGAGGAAATCATGCGCCTGGCGGCCCGCCTCGCCAAACTGGTAGCCATCGATAAGGCGCGTCACATCGACGATTGCCCGGTTGAGACGCGACCGCAGCCAACTATCGGCCAGCGACAACGGGACGGCCGGCCCCGGCGGCGCTTCCTCCAGCTTTTGCCCCAAGACGTAACGCGCCGCGTTCCACAGCTTGGTGATGAAGTTCCTTCCGTCCTCCACTCGCTGGGGATCGAGCTTGATGTCGTTCCCTGGGGTACCTCCGGTCGCCAGGGTGTAGCGAAGGGCATCGGTGCCATATTTGGCCATCATGATGCGTGGATCGATCACGTTGCCGATCGACTTGCTCATCTTCCGGCCTTGCTTGTCCCGCACCAGCCCATGGAGATACACGGTATGAAATGGGAGGGCGCCGGTAAAATGCTGTCCGGCGAAGACCATCCGGGCCACCCAGAAAAAGAGGATGTCGTAGCCGGTTTCCAGCACGCTGGTCGGATAATAGGCCCGAAGATCGGGAGTATCCTCTGGCCAGCCAAGGGTACTGAAAGGCCACAGCCAGGAGCTAAACCAGGTATCCAGAACGTCGGGATCGCGCTCTATCTGGTCCGAGCCGCAATGGGCGCAGGCGGTCGGATCCTCCAGGGCCACCGTGGTTTCGCCGCAATGCGCGCAGTACCAGGCCGGGATCCGGTGTCCCCACCACAATTGGCGGGAAATGCACCAATCCTGAATGGTGTCCATCCAATGGAGGTAAACGCGGGCGAATCGCTCGGGCACGATCGTAAGCTGCCCATAGCGGACGGCGGCGGCGGCCGGGCCGGCGAGCGGCTTCATGCGGACGAACCATTGGGTGGAGACCAGCGGCTCGACCACCGTGCCGCAGCGTTGACAGAGGCCAATGCTCATCTGGTGGTCTTCCACTCGTTCGAGAAGCCCGTCCCGCTCCAGATCAGCGAGGATATTTTCGCGCGCCTCGAAGCGATCTTGTCCGACGTACGGGCCGGCCTCGGCAGTCATCCGCGCGTCAAAGCCGATCACCTGGACCTGCGGCAGCGTGTGGCGTTGGCCGATCGCGAAGTCGGTGGGATCGTGCGCGGGCGTCACCTTGACCGCGCCGGTGCCGAATTCCGGCTCCACGGCCCGATCGGCCACGATGGGAATCCGGCGATGGAGCAGGGGGAGCAGGAGATCATGCCCCACCAGGTCCGCGTACCGGGCATCATCCGGGTGGACGGCCACGGCGGTATCGCCGAGGATCGTTTCGGGCCGCGTGGTGGCCACGGTGACAAAGCGCCCATCGGGCGCCTCACTACCCTTGGGAGCCAGGGGGTAGCGGATGTAGTACAGTTTGCCCAGACGTTCCTCGTGCTCCACCTCCAGGTCGGAGACGGCGCTGGCGCAGCGTGGGCACCAGTTGATCATGCGCGCGGCCCGATAGAGCAGTCCTTCATCCCATAGGCGAACAAACACCTCGCGCACGGCGCGCGACAAGCCGGCGTCGAGGGTAAACCGCTCGCGTTCCCAATCGCACGAGGCGCCGATCATCCGCAATTGTTGCACGATCGTGCTGCCGTACTGTTCCTTCCAGGCCCACACCCGCTCCACGAAGGCGTCACGCCCCAGGTCATGGCGACTGATTCCCTCGCGGGCCAGGAGATCCTCCACCACCTTCTGGGTGGCGATCCCCGCGTGGTCGGTACCGGGAACCCACAAGGTGGGTTCGCCCCGCATCCGGTGATAGCGGATCATGACGTCCTCGATGGTGGCGAAGAGCGCGTGGCCGAGGTGCAGTTCGCCGGTGACGTTCGGGGGAGGGATGCTGATCACGAAAGGCTGGGCGCCGGCGCTGGGCCGGGGCTTGAAATAGCCGCCCTCTTCCCAAAACCGGTAGCGATCCGCCTCCACGGTCTGAAAATCGAACTGTTTGGACAACTCTGGGCTCTGCATGCACTCCTCCACGAGTGTGCCGGCGCGAATCCGGGTAGCTGGATGATCGGGTGGACCTTGCCAGTCAAGGCGCGGCGCCCCACGCGAGATAGCTAGTGGCGCGAGTCCCCGCCGTCCCCGCCCGAGGACACGCGCGCTTCCCGGCTGACCACCGGCTCTCTCGCCTCCGTGGGGTCGAGCCGGTCGCCATCGATCACATCTCCATCGTCGGGTTCAAAGAGTTCGCGCGCCGTCGGTTGGGGCACATCGTCGGCGTGGTTCGGCTCGACCGGCTCCGGCGCCTCCTCTGGAGGCTCCCGCAGCCAACTGAGCGGCACCCGCCGGGGGTGAATATCGATCCCCAGTGACTGCACGCGCAGCACGACCGCCTGCGTGGCACGGGCAATATCCGTGGCGACCCGAGGCTGAATCCCGGCCCGTGGTGACATGGCGATCTCACGGAGGGCCAGAATGGGTTCCGCCGTATCATAGATGTCGGGCGACAGAAGGGCCCGCCAGATCAATTCCTGCACCAGGAAGGTCAGCGGCAGATCAGTGCCGTTCGAGGTGCCCGCCATTCGCTCGGCATCGGAGAAGTGCCGGTACACGGCGCGCAAGGCATCCTCGACCTCGTTGCCGGCCAGAATAGCCATCTTCCGCGGATCTGTTCCGCTGGCTAGAATCCGGTTCACCACGTCGTCCGTGGCCGTGCAGGGCTCAAGGTGGCTTTGTAAGCGCCCAGCCCGCCGCAAGGCATCCTCGGCCAGGCGCTCTTGCCGCCGCGAATCACTCCCGGCGCCGGAGTTCCGGGCTGCCTCCAGGCCGCCGGTGCCCACGATGAGCGCGTACAACACGGCCAGGAGCAGCAAGGTGCCAAGGTCGAATACTTTCCCGGCGACGAGATGAAGGAGGAGCACGACCACCACCACGCCGCAGACCACCGAGCGCGTCATCAAGTAGCGGCGTAGTCGCGGCAGCAAGTCCCCCCCAGTGATCGGCCGCGGCGCCATGCCCCCTGTTTGGGGCTGGGCAACGGCAGCGGGCTCTGGTTGGTCCGAATGCTGCACGATAGGGCCCTCCTCATAAGGTTGTGTGTTTCACCCACTCCCCGGCGCGGCGGGGTTCAATCAAGGCAGGGTAGCATCCGATCCGCGACCGCCGCAAGAACGACGGGCCGGCGAATGGGATTTCGGTTCTGGGATTTGAGGATACAGGATGCGCGCGGACGGCGTACATTAGGCTCCCCCCGCCGGAGTAGGCTGGGCCAGGGCGGTCAACCGTTCGCGAGCCAGTTGGTTTTCCGGATCGAAGGCCAGAATGCACTGCAAGAGTACCTCGGCGGCCGCGGGATCGCTGTCCGCCAGCGCCAGATCGGCGCGCACCCGCAGGTAGGCGATCACATCCTCCAGGGAAAACTCTGTTTGTTGGGCCAGAGGGTCCAGCAATACATGGGCGGCGGGAAGGTTCTGGCGGGCGATCTCAAGGGCCGCCAAATTGGCGCGGGCCAGCGCATAGTCGCCATCGAGCTCAAGGGCCCGCCTCACGTGTTGTTCTCCCTCCTCCATCCGCTGGGACAGCATGAGTGCCGTGCCCAGGTTATGCTCCGCCTCTTTTGAGTTGGGTTCGAGGTCAAGGATCCGCGTGTAGATCTCGGCGGCCCGGACAGGGTCGTTCGCTTCCTGCGCCTTGTGCCCATCGGTGAGCAAGGAATAGACCTGCTCGCTGTAGGCGCCAGGGGCCGGCTTCCGCAGGCGTATGGCGGGCACGAGCCACTCATGGCGGCGTCCGCCAATCCATACCGATGCCGGCTCCTGGGCATCAATGAATCCATGCCCGCGGAGGGCGATGTGCGCGTACAGGCGCTCGGAGTCGGAGGAAAGCCGGGAGGTCGCGAAGCGCGTTATCGCCCCAACGGGCGGCTGCGGCAGGTGAAGCAGCAGCTCTATCGTCAGCCGCGCGTTCACGCTGCCGGTGAGCAGCGGTTCACAGAGCGCCTCGGGAGCCCGCGGGAAATCGGCCACCAGGGTCATCAGGTTGGCCTGGCTGGGATCGGCCTGGCCCTCGTTAAAAATGGCTTCCAGGCGCTTCCTCGGCAGTAACTCGATCGCGTTGAGATATGGGAAATGCCCGTCGATCGTCGGTGGTTCCTCTTGGCGGCCTAGAATATCGCTAAAGCCGCGCACCTGCCCCATGCCCTCGCGCGCCAGATTCCGCCAGGCCGCGCGGCAAATCTCGGGTTTTCCCAGATTAGCCGCGGCTGCTCCGAGGATATAGCGGGCGGCATGGCTCAGCGTGTCTCCCGCCTCGAAGGCCGGATAGAGATGGTCGAATGCTTCTTGATCGCGCCTAACGGCCGCCGCGGCCCGCCCAAGGTCGCCGGAATCGGCGCCAAAGGCTGCTGGGTCGGCAACCATTGCCTCAACCCGCGCCTCCGCCTCGGCCTGCCTGCCGCACGCCGTGAAGATCCTGATCAGGGCCAGAGTGAGCATTGGATCAGGCGCTTCGGCGAGCCGATTACCTTCCTCGCACGCCTCAATGGCCTTTGGCAGGTCATCGTTGGAGAAATACAGCACGGCAAGGTTATTCCAGACAAAGGGCCACGCGGGCGCGGCCTTGGTCGCCTCGACCGCCCTCAGCATGGTGCGCTCCTCATCATCAATCCGCAGGGCCCGCAGACTCTGTTCGATGAGCAACATGGCACGCTCGGCATCCTCGGCGCTTACCGACGTTTTGCCGACCAGTTCGCGGAGCATATTTTCGCCCGCGTCGGTGATGGTGACGCAGACCCGTCGCTGGTCCTCGGAGGTGGCGACCCGGAGACAGGCGCGGGCGCTCTGGACGCCATGGATCGTATAGCCCGCCAAGGTGTTGGCGACCGCCAGTCCCCGGAGCAATTCAGGATCACCGTCCATCCCGAAGCGGGCCGCCATGTCGAAGCGGCGCACGGCATCCTCCGGTTGGTTCAACTGCAGCAGGAGCGATCCCATGATCGCGTGCGAGGTAGGATCCACCGGATCGTTCTCGATTAGGGTTTGGGCGGCTCGGAGGGCTTCGGGGAATTGCTGATCACGCATCAGTTGCTGGATGAAGCGCATGAGGCCGGCCCGCTCTTGCGAGGGGCGATCGGCCCGTGCCAGGGGACGAGGGGCGCGGTTCTTCTTTCCCACCGGGGTGGAGTTCCTTTCGCCTACATGCCGGGAAACGCAATGGGTAGTCTAGCATACTGAGGCTTAGACGCCATGAGGGCGCTGATTCGCGTTTACAGTGGTTGCTGTACACTCCGAGTGGGGTCATCCAAATTTGAGGAGCCCTGGAAGGCTAACCCACTCACAGGAGGAGGAATGGTAGAAGGAACCGGGTTGCGCCGCGCCGGCGAGCACCCACGCGGGATGCGTCCGCAAGGGAAAGTACAGGATCCGCCGACTCCGCAAGCGGAAAGCGCTCGGCAGGGATCAGCGCCGGCCAATACATCGCTGCGCGTGATCCCGCTCGGCGGCGTGGGCGAGGTGGGAAAGAACTGCACCTTGCTGCAATATGGGCGTGACCTGGTGCTGATCGATGCCGGTGTCGCTTTCCCCGAGGATGAGTTGCTGGGAATCGACCTGATCATTCCCGACACACGTTACATTAAGGATCATATCGACCAGCTCCGGGGTATCGTGATTACCCACGGCCACGAGGACCATATCGGCGCCCTCGCCTTCGTGGTAGCTTCGCTGGAGAGCCCCACGCCAATCCCCATTTATGGCTCGCCCCTGGCCCTCGGTCTGGCGGAAGCGCGCCTGATCGAGCGGAACGCTCGCCATCTGGTCGATCTCCGGGCCGTGGATCCAAGAAAGTGGTTGCGACTGGGCGGCCTGCAGATTGAGTTCGTTGCGGTCGGCCACAGCATTCCCGATGCCTATTGCGTGGTTATCCACTCCCCGGTAGGCCCAGTGATTTATACCGGTGACTGGAAATTCGCCGGGATGCCGGAGACCAGCGTGAAGCGGCTGCGCGAGCTGGGCGACGAGGGAGTCACCGCCCTGCTGGCCGACTGCGTGCGGGTGGAAAGTCCAGGACGCACCGGGCCGGAGAGCGTGGTCACCGAATCGCTGGCGGAAATCCTCAAACAAGCCCCGGGTCGGGTCATCGTCACTACCTTTGCCAGCAATATCGATCGGGTGGCCAACGTGGTGAATTCGGCCCACAAGTTGGGCCGGGCCTCGGTCCTGGTGGGGCGGTCCATCGAACGGAATCTCAGTGTAGCCCATGAGTTGGGGTACATCGACGTTCCCGAGGGGAGCATTATCCGCGCCGACGACATGAAACGCTGGCGCCCGGAGCAATTGGTGCTGATCACCACGGGAAGTCAGGGTGAACCGGCGGCGGCGTTGTCTCGGATCGCGGCGGGCGAGCACCGGCAAATTCGGATCATCCAGGGTGATACGGTGGTGATGGCGGCTACCCCCGTCCCAGGTAACGAGGAGACGGTGGCCCGCACGATAGACAACCTGTTCCGGGCTGGCGCGGATGTGCTTTACCCTGGAATCACCCCCAACATTCATGTGTCCGGCCACGCGGCGCGCGAGGAGCACCGGGAGCTCCTGGCACTGGTTCGCCCGAAGTACGCGGCTCCCTTTCATGGCGAGTACCGCATGATGGTGCATTTTCGGCGATTGGCCATAGAGCAAGGGATTCCCGAGGAAAACATATTGATGCCAAGCCTGGGCGACATCCTGGATCTTGGCGTGCAGCGCGCCCGCATCCATGGCCAGGTGCCACATGGCTCGGTCCTGGTCGACGGTCTGACCGTGGGCAAGGTGAACAGCGTGGTACTGCGTGATCGGCGGGCTCTGGCGGCGGACGGACTGATAATCGCGGTGGTGGTGGTGGAGCGGAGCACCGGGCGACCGGTGTCCAATCCCGAGATCATCGCGCGCGGGCTGCCGCAAGAGATCGACGACCTGCTCACGGGGGCACAGGAGCGGGTGCTGCGCGTGTTGCAGCGGCTCCGGCGGGGCGAGGTGGAATACAGGCTGTTGGGTGATCTGATCAAGGAGGCAGTGGGCGCCTACGTGCAGCAACAGATCGGATTGCGCCCGATGGTCTTACCGGTTATTACCGAAATCTAAAGCAGCACGGGCGGAGAATAGAGCAAACCCCTGGAGAAGCCACCACTCCAGGGGTTTGCGTACTTTAGTGTAGTCGCCGTGGCGAACTGGCCGCGTTAGCGATAGCTGCCGCTGCCGCTGTAGCTGCGTTGCTTCGAGAAGCAGTCGCTGCAGTAGACCGGCTTGTCATTGCGCGGAACGAACGGAACCTGCGCGGGCTGGCCGCACGAAGAGCAGGTCACCGTCGTCATTTCGCGGCTGCCGCTCGACCGAGAGCCGCCGCCCATACCACCACTGGAGCGACGAGCAGACCGGCAGCTCGGGCAGCGGCCCGGCTCGTTTTGCAGCCCCTTGGATGCGAAAAACTCCTGCTCGCCAGCGCTGAAAACGAACTCTCCACCACAATCCCGACAGACGAGGGTCTTATCCTGATACATGAACGCCTCTGAATCCCTTGAACTTTGAGCTAACCACTTGGCAAGGATGCACGTCGAGCAAGCTGCCCGGT
>DATLQX010000120.1:0-18376 GCA_035534995.1 Chloroflexota bacterium
ACTCTGGCGCATGTCTGGGGCGAGTATCAAAGCTCTTGCGTCCGGTTACTACTGATCTCGAAGAGTGCCCCTACTACAGCATTGCTAACCGGCCATGGCTAACCGCCAGATCTCTCTGGGTTGAGGCTGGCTGACGGCTGCTATGCCGCACGATGATAAGGGTAGGCAGCACAGCCCCTCCTCAAGCCGGATGTTTCATGTGCGGATAGTCGCCTCTTGGGCGCTCCTCTTGACACAAAACGTCATTTTTGTTATGTTTTATGCACAGCCAATCGCCCTAAGGGCAATGATTTGAGCACACAACATACAATCCCGAGCAAGACCGTCGGGCGTCAAATGGCCGGCCTTCTGGCCGGTCTCTATGATCGCTCGCAATCGACATTCACGCTCGCGGATGCCCAGGACATTACTGGCCTCAGCTCACACCTGGCAAGCAGCCTGCTGCACAAGGCCGCGCGCCGCGGCCTTGTCTCGCGCCTGAAACCGGGCGTGTTCGTCATCGTTCCCCCGGAACTGGGCAGCATATTCGAGTATGCGGCCGATCCATACCTGACGGCAAAGAGGCTGGCAGGGAGTGCGCCGTGCTTCATCTCGCATGCATCGGCTATGGAGTTACACCGGATGGTGACGCAGCCACAACTGGCCGTCTTCGCCTCCAGTGCCAAACGCCTGCGAAGTCGGACAGTCCACGACACGGAATTCCGCTTCGTCTTCATCAAGCCGGAGCACTATTTCGGCACGATGAAGCACTGGGTCACGAAACAGGAGTCCGTGGACATCAGTGACCTCGAACGCACCGTCGTCGACGGCCTCCGCCAGCCGGAATATTGTGGCGGAGTCACGGAAGTCGCCAAGGGCCTGTGGATGCGTCATCAGGACATGCAGGCGGCAAAACTTGTGGATTATGCGCTGCGTATGGGGACCGGAGCCGTCCTGCGCCGCCTCGGTTATCTGCTGGAGCTCTACGCGATCGCCCCACAAAGCGACCTGGCACGGCTGCGGGATGCACTCAGCGAGACCTACGCTCCACTCGATCCCATGCTACCCAAGGAGGGGACGTACGTGCGCCGCTGGCGGCTTCACCTGAACATCACGCCCCAGGAACTCGAATCGGTCCGGGCGAGCTGAATGATCCCACAGCGCAACTTCTCATTTCTCGCCAACAGGCTTGCCAAGGAAGGCGGACGCCGCATTCCCGAGAGCGTGCTTGAACGCGACTACTGCCTCGCCTGGTTCCTGGAGGAGCTCGCGGTATCGGATCTCAGGACGACGCTCGGATTCAAAGGCGGAACGGCGCTAAAGCGCTGCTATTTTGGCGACTATCGCTTTTCGGAGGATCTCGACTTTACCCTGACCGCGCACGTGTCGCCCGACGAACTGAAGGCGCGGCTTGAGCCGGTATATACCTCTGTGCACGAGGCGTCGGGTATCGTCTTCGGCTTTGATCGCGAAGACAGGCAGAAGCACGACAACAGTTACACGTTCTATCTCCGCTACGAGGGGCCGTTGCCCAGAGCTAGCAACGTCAAGGTAGACATCACGCTACACGAGAAGATCGTCTATCCGCTGCCGGAGCGCGCGGTTCTGCGCGGCTACGAGGAATTTGCGGACCTGCCCGAAAACCGGCTTCTGCCTGTCTATTCGCTGGAGGAAATCACCACCGAGAAAACCCTCGCACTCGCGGACCGGGCGCGCAACGAACCCAGAGACCTCTACGATCTGTGGCATCTCACATCGAACGAAGGAATCGAGCTGGGTGCGCTCGCTGATGCGATGCGGCAGAAGCTCGAATTCCGCGGGAAGCCATGCGAAGGCATGGCCGAGGCCATCCGCGCCAAGGAAGCCCGGCTGAAGGCGCTCTGGGATAGCCGCCTTGGGTATCAGATGGCCACGCTGCCGCGGTTCGACGAAGTGTTCCGCGCCGTGCAGCGGACGCTGCGTCAGGCGGAGTTGCCGTAAAGCTGCGGTTGCGTTGGCACCAGGCATCAACACAGAGGCCGCTACGTCAAGAAAGAAGGACAGCCGCATAGGGATCACCGCGCCCGCTGTAGCCGACCGCAATATCATCATGTAGGGCTGAAATCTCGTTTCCCGGACAGATGCACGAATCAGCCCGGCAGGTACGGCATGGTGCGAGCGGCCGATCGTGCCATGCCAATCAGACAGCAACCCTACTTACAGATGATCCATACAGCACCTCCTCTTCCCCGCCAATTTCCCCGCCATCTGCTTGGTGCTCCTCGCGTTAGCTGTGCTCGTTGGTGCTCGTTGTCGGTACCTGCAGGTATGGATAGTTCGCTTCCCAAGCAGAATGTCGTCGGTTCGAGCCCGATCACCCGCTCTCATGGAGCCGAGGTCGCATGTGGCCTCGGCTCCCCTCATTTCCCCTGTGCTGGCTAGGCGGGCGATCTCTCTGGGCGGGAGCTGCCGAATGGCCCCTACGCCGCGCGACGATAGGCGTGATGCCGACCGCCGAGGATCGGCGCCGATCGCACCTGCAGCGGTGCATGCTCATGCCGGTTCATGATCCTTCCGCGGATTCGATACCGATAGCGAAGGCGAAAGTGCATGAATAGGCAAGTCTGGTAAGAGGATGCGCCCGGCAAACGGCAGTTCGACCGCTACCAGCAGATATCGGCGTGCTCTCAGCCGCGCGGTTGGGTACCGAGAGGATTATCGCCATGAGCCGCCATGCCTCGCGGCAGCAGTTGGCGCGTGAGTTTGGCGCGACCGACATCGTGACCGAGCGTGGGGACGCGGGAGTGGCGCGGATCAAGGAGTTGACCGACGGCATCGGTGCGGACTGCGTGCTGGAGTGTGTCGGCACCCAGGAGTCGATGTGGTAGGTAATCCGGTCGTCACGTCCGGGCGGCTATGTGAGCTACGTCGGAGTGCCGTACGGTGTGAGCCTCGACGGGACGGATCTCTTCTTCACGCACGTCCATCTTCACAGCGGTCCCGCACCGGTACGCCGTTTCCTGCCCGACCTGCTCGACCGCGTCTGGAACGGGACGATAAACCCCGGAAAGGTGGTCGATATGGAGTTGCCATTGGCGCAGGTGGCAGAGGGCTACCGCGCTATGGACGAACGCCGCGCCATCAAGGCGCTGTTGTGGCCGTGACCAGAGTGCGCAGCCAGACACCAGCGGGACGGTTGACGCTGCTCCTGCTGGTCGGCTGCCTCTCGATGTTTGCCCCGCTGTCCATGGACCTGTACTTGCCGGCGCTGCCCGCGCTGAATCGCGACCTCGGCGGCAGTCCGTCCCTGGTGCAACTGACGCTCACCGCCTGCCTGCTCGGGCTCGCTGCAGGACAGTTCATCGTGGGCCCGCTCAGCAACGCGCGCGGCCGGCGCCGGCCCTTGTTTGTTGGTTTGGCGGCCTATGTGCCCGCCTTCCTGCTGGTCGTGGGCGCTCAAGGCTTGGTGAGCCCCAACGCAGCAGCCCTGGCGCTCGCCGACCATGCCCACCAGGCGGGCCTGGCCCCGAGCAGTCGGACATCGAAGCGATCTGGCACGATATCAAACAGCATCAGATCCCCGTCCGCGGCTTCGCCCAGGTCGCCGACCTCAAACACGCGGTCGATGCCGCCCTCGCGCGCAAAGCCCACCTCCTGCGGCGCGCCCAGGAGAAATCTACGAACGTACAGCGCCTGGTCGCTTAGCTGCGCAGCAAGACCTTTTCGTTGCTGAAGATGCGCACGGTCGCACCGATCGCCAGCAGGCAGAAGAGCAGCATCGACGCCACCGTCAGCGCCACGTGCAGCCCATCGGTCGCGCCGACCAGCGCCTCCTTGAACACCAGCGCCGCGTTGAGCGCCGGGATGAGGAAGAACGCCAGGGCAGGCTTGAGATCGGGGATGCTCGCCAGCGCCGCCACAGGCACGATAGCCACCAGGTAGAGCGGCGTGATATAATTCTGCGCCTCCTTGAACGAACGCGCGAAGATCCCCAGCGTCAACTCCAGCGCCGCGAAGGCCACCGCCAGCAGGATGCCGAGCAGGACCACCAGCGCGACGGTATCGGCCGACCAGTTGAAGCTGAGGTCGGTCCCCTCGCGCAGCGTGATCGGCATCCGCTGCAAGGCCACGACCAGCGAGGCCACCGCCAGGATCACCGTGCAGACGCCGACGGTGCTCACTGCCAGCAGCTTCCCAAGGGTGATCTGAAGCTTGGTCGCGGGCGAGAGCAGGAGCGCCTCCAGGGTCGAGCGCTCCTTCTCGCCCGCCGAGAGGTCCATCGCCGCGTACATGCCGCCGGAGATCGCGTACATCACGATGAACAGCGGCAGGAGCAGGCTCAGCACGTATCCGGCCAGCGCCTGCTTGGTGGCGACGTCCACCGAGATGCGCTGGACCGGGGTCAGGATGGCGGGGTCCATACCGTGCGCACGCAACGCTTTCGTGACGACCTGCGTGCGGTACTGATCCACGGCGTTGGTGATCGCCGTGTCGGCGCGCGATGAGCCGAGCTTGGTGGCGTCGGTGGCCACCTGGATCCGCCCCGCTTTCCCGGCGGCGATCCGCCCGGCGAAGTCGGGCGCGATGATCAGCCCGGCGTCCGCGTTGCCGCCCTTCACCTCGGCAATGGGGTCCGTACGGAGGTCGACGATCACTAGGGGCTGGCTCCGCAGGAATTGGACGAGCTCGGGAGCGGCAGTAGCGCCGGTAACAGCCACATGCACCGGCTTGTTCGCATTCGAGCTGGCGAGCGCGTTCATGCCGATGAGCAGCGCCGGCGTCAGCAGGATGGGCACAAGCACCATCACCATCAGGGTGCGGCGGTCGCGTATGGTATCCCGCATCTCCTTCAGCCAGATCACGATCAGTTCACGCATGGATGATCTCCTTCACGACTTGGCTCCGGCCCACCGGGCGCTCGCCGATCAGGGCCAGGAAGGCGTCCTCCAGGTCGGCGGTGCCGGTGCGAGCCAGCAGCTCGGCTACAGAGCCGATCGCCCGGACGGCGCCCTGGTGGATGATCACCACCCGGTCGCACAGCCTAGCTGCCTGGGCTAGCTGATGGGTCGAGAGCAGGACGCACTTGCCCTCCGCCCGGCAGGCCTGGATGAACTCCACCACGGTCCGCGCACCGAGCACGTCCAGACCGCTGGTCGGCTCGTCGAAGATCATGATCGGCGGGTCGTGCACCACCGCGCGGGCGATGGCCACCTTCTGCTTCATGCCGGTGGAGAAGTTGTCGGTACGCCGGTCGGCGTAGCTCTCCATGTCCAGGAGGCGAAAGAGCGTGGCGATCCGGCGCCTGGTCTGGGCCTCGGACAGGCCGTAGAGGCGGGCGAAGTAGGCGACGTTCTCGCGCGCGGTCAGGCGCGGATAGAGGCCGATACTGGCAGTGAGCATGCCGATCGCCCGCCGCACCGCCACGGGCTCGCGCAGGATATCGTGGCCGTAGACGGAGGCGGTGCCGGAGTCCGGCCTGAGGGTGGTGGCCAGCAGGCGCAGCGTGGTGGTCTTCCCCGCCCCGTTGGGACCCAGCACCCCGCAGATCTCACCGGCACCCGCCTGGAAGCTGACGCCGTCCACGGCCTGCACGGCGCCGAAGCGCTTGTGAAGATCTTGCACATCAATGTGAATCATGGTGAACCTTCCTTCTGCCGCGTCGCGCATAACCTGTTCATCGAGGTCGGGGATGCACGTTCCCCGGCCTCCTGACAGCGAAGGCAAATAGACCGAACAGCAGGTAGAAGAGGAACAGGATGGGCTGCTGGAACGGGATGCCCAACAGGCCTATCAGGCCCAGTAAGCCGAGCAGATACGGCCGCTCGCGGACACGTCCCACCAGTTGCTCCATCGATCCGCGCCATCGCGTTGCCCCCGTGTTCCGCGGCTGGTTGGGTAGCACGGTCGTGTGCCAGATGCCGAGCGGAGCAATCACGATGAAATAGGCGGCACCCACAAACAGGATTGGCGCCATCTCACCGAAGTGCGATGTCCCCCCGAGGGTTATCGCCGTGGCGGCGATGAGGCCCACCCACACGATCACCGCACCAAGCAGGTAGGTCGCTTGCGGTCGTTTGACTAGTTTCATCTCCGTCCTCACTCTCGGGGCTATTTTGCCCATGCATCGGCCTCATTCGAACGATCTCTCACTATCCACTCTAGGCCCTGCCATGCGGCGCCGCTATGGCCAACCAGCATTACCTTCACGGGCCAAAGGTCACATCGGTAGGGCGGGGTGTGATCGCGGCGCCGTGCTACTCTCCGACGTCACCAGCGGGCACTACCACGGTGCTGTAGGCCAGGCGCGACCCATCCGTCCGCTAGCAAGAAGAGGATCGCCTGATCATCTTCATCGCTTCGCCCAGCCAGAGCACGGAGCTGCTGACCACCAGGCACAGGAGCCAGTCGGTAGCGCTCAGGGCCACTACGCTGAAGGCCTGCTGCAAGAGCGGCACGTAGACGACCAGGAGTTGCAGCCCGGCGGAGAGCAGCACCGCCCCCCAGAGCCAGGCGTTGCGGAAGAATCCCCGGAACGCGCTCCGCTCGTCTGAACGCGCGTTGAAGACGTTGAAGAGCTGCATTAGCACGAGCGTGATGAACGCGAGGGTTCGGGCATGGGTCAGGGTGCCCGTGCCGCCAATCAATCCACCGGCCAGCCCGAGGTCGAGCACCAGCAACGTGCCAACCGCCATGATCATCCCGACTATACCAATAGCACCCCACATCCGCGTATCGATGACCCGGCTGTCCCGTGGCCGAGGCGGGTGGCGCATCACACCGGGATCGGCGGGATCGACGCCGAGCGCGAGCGCCGGACCGGAATCGGTCACCAGATTAATCCACAGAATCTGGGTCGCCAGTAGCGGTAGGACGAGCAGTTCACCCTTTCCTGCTGCCAAGCCGATGGTGCCTGCCAGCACGACGCCGAAGAACATCGCCAGGACCTCGCCGGCATTCGACGAGAGCAGGTAGCGCAGCACCTTTTGGATATTGGCGAAGATCGCACGCCCTTCCTCCACCGCGGCTACGATCGAGGCGAAGTTGTCGTCGGTGAGGATCATGTCCGCCGCCCCCTTCGCCACGTCGGTGCCGGCGATCCCCATCGCCACCCCGATGTCCGCTGCCTTGAGCGCGGGCGCATCGTTGACGCCATCGCCTGTCATCGCCACCACGTGGCCACCGGCCTGCAGCGCCCGGACGATCCGCAGCTTGTGCTCCGGACTGACCCGTGCATACACCGGCACCTCGCGCACGGCTGCCCGCAACGCAGCCTCGTCCATCCGCTCCAGCTCGGTGCCGGTGATCGCACGCGCTCCCGGTGCGACGATACCAAGCTCGATGGCAATCGCCGCCGCCGTGCGGGGGTGATCGCCGGTAATCATCATGACCCGGATCCCTGCCTGCTGTGCCGTCCGCACGGCCAGCCGCGCCTCCGGTCGTGGGGGGTCGATCATCCCCACCAGGCCAAGGAAGACCAGATCTCGCTCGATCCGGTGGTCGATCCGCGCGTCGACTGCACCGCGGGGGAGCAGGCGAAAGGCCGTGCCGAGGGTGCGCAGCGCCTCGCTCGCCAGTGTGTCAATCATCGTCTGGATCGTGGCACGTCGGGCGAAGGTCAGCGGGCGTAACTCCGCGCCCACCTGTTCGTGGCTGCAACGGTCGAGCAGCATATCGGGGGCACCCTTGGCGAAGACGACCGCCTGCCCCGGTCGCTGGCTGTCCGCATGCACCGTGCTCATCAGCTTACGCTCGGAGGAGAACGGCACCTCGCCCAGGCGCACGAAGCGGGTATCCAGATCCACTGGGTGCAAGCCTGCCTTGCGCGCCGCGACCAGCAACGCACCCTCGGTCGGATCGCCGTGGATGACCCACCTGCCCTCGTCCTGTTGTAGCACGGCGTTGCTCGCCCGTTCGGCGGCCAGAAGTGTCTCCATGACCTCGGTCCGCAATGATCCGGGACGAATGACCTGCCCTCCCGCATGGACAGCACCATCGGGAGCGTAGCCGCTCCCGGTGATCTCCACGCGACCGCTCGCCGTAACGGCCGTGCGAACGGTCATCTCGTTCTTGGTCAGGGTGCCGGTCTTGTCCGTGGCGATGACGGTGGCCGACCCCAGTGTCTCGACGGCCGAAAGCTTGCGGATGATTACGTGTCGCCCGACCATGCGCTGCATGCCCAGCGCCAGGATGATGGTCAGGGTGGTCGCCAGCCCCTCCGGCACTGCCGCGACGGCCAGGGATACCCCCAGGATGAGCACGTCGATCAGGGCCGCACCCGAGTGCGGCCGCTGGATCAGCAGCACGGTGGCGGCGATCGCGCCGGCGATGACCAGGACTGCCCACCCCAGCGTGGCGCTGACGCGGTCGATCTCCCGCTGCAACGGCGTTGCTTCCTCTTTGGTCTCCTGGAGCAGGTGAGCCACCTTGCCCATCTCGGTCTGCATCCCGATCGCCGTCACGATGGCCTGGCCGTGGCCCCGGGTCACCACAGTGCCGCTGTAGATCATGTTGCGGCGATCCGCGACGCCGACTGCCTCGGCGATCGGCGTGCTGGCTTTCGCGCTTGGCAGGCTCTCCCCGGTCAGGCTCGCCTCGGCCGTCTGTAGCGCGGTGGCGGTCACCAGCCGCGCATCGGCCGCGATGGTGGCGCCCTCCTCGACCAGCAAGAGGTCGCCGAGCACCACATTGGCAGCCGGAATCTGCCGCCGGCTGCCGTCGCGCAGTACCGTTGCCGTCGCGGCTGACATCGCCTGGAGCGCGGCCACCGCCTGCTCGGCGCGCTCCTCCTGGATGTAGCCGAGGACGGCATTGACCAGCACGATCACGAAGATTACCGCGGCCTCGTAGGGCACGGCCGACTCGCGTTCGATGGCCCACACGGTGAGTGAGATCAGGGTGGCGATCAGCAGCAACACCACCAGCGGGCTCTGGAACTGGGCGGCAAACGTGCGCCAGGTGGGCACAGGCGGCGCGGCACGCAGGGCATTGGCGCCATAGCGCTGCAGACGGCGACACACCTCATGCTCGGACAGCCCGTGTTCCGTGTCGCCGTAGAGCATCGCGACCACCGTGGCGGCCGGGATGCGATAGGGAGGCTCGATTTCGTTCAGGTCTGGCATGGGCATCAACTACTGGATCCTCCTTGAGCCTTCCGCGGAGCCTATCGCACAGGTACCTGGTGACCTTCAGCCGATGCTCGCTCAGGCCGATAGAGTGACCATGGCGTAACAGTAGTCGATAGCCGTATCGCTTTCCGGCCCAGAAGCCGCGGAGACTGCCCCCGATGCCGCCGAGGCAGGCACGGGCAAGGACGAGCAGGATGCTCAACTCCTGGGTTGTCGCGGCATAGGCAGCGACGGGGACGACCACCGCCGCACCCCGGGAAAGGGATGCCTGTGCTCTGAATAAAGATGAAGAACAGCACGAAGGCATAGCCCCACGAGGCGATCGGGAGTGCGAGGGCGGTCATCATGAGCGATATCCCTTCCCTCCTACACGGTGGCACGCCATGGGAGTGAATCCCAGGGCCGAACGGCCGGTCCGTAGGAGGCATGTGGCCCATGGTGTGGGATCGCCTCGGTCTGTGCCTGGCAGTCTCATCGCACTCGCCACTGGAGCCGCGCTACCTACCGCTGATCGTTGTGGCCCTTGCGGCCTGGCTCTTCCTGGTGCGGTTCTTCTGGCGCGGGCGGCTGATCGAACCCTACCTCGGCGTGAGGATCCCATAGGTGCTTACCGGTCTGCACGTAGGGACATGTGGCCGTTCCGTCGCCCCGTGCCCGTGCAGCACGCAGTCGCGTGGCGGCACGCCGCTACGAGGCACCTGCGCGGAAGGGCCCATTGGCGAGAACGATTGGGGTCCTTCGGCCCTACCGGTACGACTGTCGACCGCGCGACGATTGAGACGGTACATGCCGCCTGGCGCCAGCTGGGCACTCGGTTTCAGATGCCACGCCGCATATACCGATGATGCTGTGGACGTGTGCTGCAACGGTGCCACTACCGTGGCTCTATCCGCTCAGTATGGTCACGTCCGTTGAGCCAAGGAGGAGAATTCAAGATGCAATCCCTGTTGAGGCAGAAGTTCTTCGCACTTCCCGCGCTCGGCTTACTCGTCTCCCTGGTCACCGTCGGCGCCCTCTCTGGCGGACACGCCGCGGCCCCGACCGCCTCGCTGAATGCCCTCGACACCGTTACCACCCGCGCTGCCACGGCCGCCGCTCCCTCGGTCGTCAAGATCGAGAGCAGCGTGGGGCTGGGCTCCGGCGTCATCATCGATGCCCGTGGCTACATCGTAACCAACTACCATGTCCTCTTCGGCTCCAGTGGCGGCACCACGGCGGCGCCCAGCTATACGGTGACCTTGCCCGCGGGCACGGCGCATGCGGCGACCATCGCCGGGACGGACGCCGCCGACGATCTGGCCGTCCTCAAGATCGCGGGCTCCGGGCTCAAAGCCATGCCGCTGGCTGACTCAAGTGCCGTGCGCGTTGGGCAGTTCGCGCTCGCCGTGGGCAACCCGCTCGGCGAGGCGCAGAGCATGACGTTAGGCATCGTGAGCACTCTGGGCCGCAACATCGTGGAGAACGGGCCTGCGGCGGTCATCTTCAACATGATTCAGACCTCGGCACCCATCAACCCAGGCAACTCCGGCGGCGCGCTCATCGACCTGCAGGGGCGGCTGGTCGGCATCCCGACGCTTGCCGCAAGCGATCCACGCCTCGGCACCGCGGCCCAGGGCATCGGCTTTGCGATCCCGAGCAACCGGGTGAAGTTCATCGCAGACCAGATCATCAAGAGCGGTAAAGTGCTGCACAGTCAACTGCCGTACCTGGGCGTCTCGCGGCTGCAGGTCCTCACGGCACGCCTGGCCGCGCAGCAAGGGCTCAATGTGGAGGGTGGGGTACTGGTCGGCGAGGTGATCCCCAACGGCCCGGCGGCGAAGGCCGGTTTGCAGGCGGGTGAGGTCTTGGTGCGCCTGGGCGGAACGGCTCTGGTGGATGCGGACAGCTTCGCCGACGCACTCGCGCGCCTCAAATCCGGGCAGCGCGTGCAGGCGACGGTCGCGAGCGCAAGCGGCCAGCGCACGGTAACCATCACCCTGGGCGAGTTATCGGTCATGGATTTAGGCGCCATGTGACAGGATGCTGTCCAGCCATGCTGACTGGCTCTCGCCGTGCGTCGTCCTCCCTCTGGGAGGGCGGGGGCACGGAGTGAGCAACCGGGCCGGGTGCGTGGCTCGCTGGGTCGGGGACTGGCGTAGCGAGCGGAACTGAGGATGGCAGCCGACAACGCGAAGACTACGTACACGCGGCGCACGGTGCTCAAGGGCGCGATCGGCGTCGGGGCCTTCACGCTGGCTGTCCCCGATCAGTGGCAGGCTGCTGGCGCTCCGTCAGCCACGACTCGCGTCGTGCTGGTGCGGACCACGGATCGCGCGGCGGGCACCCGCAAAGCGATCGACTTGCTGCGCCCGTCAGGACTGGCGCGCAAGACGGTGCTGGTCAAGCCGAACTACAACACCGGCGGCCCCGCTCCGGCCGCGACGGATAGTAGGGTGCTCGAAGCGATTATCCAGGAGTTGCGCAACGCGGGGAGCGGATCCGTCACCATCGGCGACCGGAGCGGCATGGCCGCCACGCGGCAGGCCATGCAAGCCAAAGGCGTATTCCAGCTTGCGGAGCGGTATGGACTGCGAGTCGTCGCCTTCGACGAGTTGGAGGTGGCGGGCTGGCGCCGCATCGCCGCCACCGGCACGCACTGGCAACAGGGCTTTGCCATCGCTCGTCCCGTGCTCGATGCCGGGGCGGTAGTAAGCACCTGCTGCCTGAAGACTCACCGCTTTGGGGGGCACTTTTCGGCGTCGTTGAAGAACACGGTCGGCATGCTTGCTCGATACGTTCCGGGGGATACGTACGACTATATGGCGGAGCTGCACGCCTCGCCCTACCAGCGCCAGATGATCACCGAGGCCAACACCGCGTACAAGCCGGCGCTGATCGTCCTCGACGGCGTGGAGGCGTTCGTGGACGGGGGGCCGGACGTAGGCACGATCACGCGATCTGGCGTGATCCTGGCGGGGACGGATCGGGTCGCGGTCGATGTGGTGGCCGTGGCATTACTCCGCGGCCTGGGTACCACGCCATCCGTGGCGCAAGGCTCCATCTGGCAGCTGGAGCAGATCCGCCGGGCGGTCGAACTTGGGCTGGGGGTCGGTATGGCGGCACAGATCCAGATTGTGGCCCCTGACGCCGCCAGCCGGCGCATCGCCGACCGGATTCTCCGGCTTCTCTAGCCCCTACGGCCGCATCGCCAAGGACAGCTCATTGGTGATCCAGTCCGCGGCGATTTGGCTGGCACCCAGGTGGAGCGCCTCTTGAACAGACTGGCGGCTGGCATTGTATTGCCTAAGCTGCAGCTGGTCCCAGGCCATGGCCAGATAGTAGCTCTTCGGGCTCCCATCAAGGGTGTGATCGACGATGGTGCCCTTGAGCAAGCCCTGCTGGAAGGCCAGGTCCTGACGGGAGGCGGCGGTGATGTTCCAGCCGGCAGCGGCCAGCACGGCATTCAGCAAAGGTTGCCGGGTGCGCGGAAAAATAACTATGAACTGCCGGTTCGTGCTTTGCCACAACGCATCGAAATCGCCGTAGCGAATCTCATGGCCCTGGCCCAGATAGGGGTCGCTGGAGACATAGACCTGCCTGCGATCATCATAGGCCTGTATGGGTCGGTAATGGCCCACAGGGTCGTCCAGGCCGATGTACTGGTCCACGATCACTGGGAAGCCGTTGCTGATCAGCGCTTTCACCAGGCGCTGCGATCCGTTGACGCCCAGCACTGCCTCCACGCCGAGGCTGCGCATGTAGGCGGGCACGCCGTAGGGCGCCATACCCAGGGGATCGCCGTCGGCGCGGAGGACCGCCTGCACCTGGGCCTGGTTCCGGATGATACCCCAGTAGGCCAGTACCTCGCCCACCGTGGCGGGGCCGCAGTTGTTCCAGGTCTGGGGGATGTTGATCAGTGGCCCCAGATGACCGCTCGGGCCAGTGGGAACGACGGTCGCCGTAGGCTTCACGGAAGGGGCTAGGCGGGCATAATGGGCGGGTATGGTTTGGGCGCCGAGCACACCGAACGCGAGCAAACCGGCGGCGACCAGTAGAACGAGGAGGGAAATAGGGGTTGTATGCCTAGCAGTGATCCTGGAACGCATCATGAATCCTCACTTCTGCCGAAGGCGCAACTAAGTACCTCCCGCATAATGCCGCACCGCCATCCGTGTTCGCCGTGCAGGGTTGGCGCTTGCCGCAGCCACAGCGCTACCTACCTTCGACAGAACATGCTATTGGCCGCTTCTCACTACGATCTGAGTAACCGATTCCGTCACGAGCAATCTGACGGACGTACGGCTGGTTGTTCGTTCACTGCCATGTAGACATATCCGCCACCTCTTCCAGGATAGTAGAGGCTCAAAGGTTCGCTCTAGGGCCGAATGGCCTACTGTTCCGGGTTGGTGGTCACATCTAATTGGGCCGTTTGGCGGATGCGCAATCCGGCGCGGCGCAATTCCGTGGATGGGTGTGGGTGGCCGTCCACTGCCGATGCGGCACAGGGTGAAGTGGACACGGAGGGAGAAGGATGATCTGGTCGGTCGCATCGCCCAGTACCACCGCGGTCGCGCACGTCACTCCCGGCGGCTCGAGTCGCTGACACACGCCATCCAGGTACTTCTCCGCGTCCGGGCCGTCAGCCGCTGCCCCGATCACGCGCGGCAGCGTCACCTGGTGTACCACGCTTCCGGCCAGCCCCTTCGAGCACACCCAAGTGCTACTTCCGCTCGCGGCGACCCAGCCAGCGGGAGGACGACGCGGCCCAAGTCCGCGGACTCACCGAAAGGACGCACCGGCACCCCGGACGGGATTAGCCGAGCACGAACCGCGTTGAGGTAGTCCCGTGCCTCACCGTATCGTTCAGTAACCCTCAGGCGGCGCGGCCGCCGTACGAGGCACCGTCACCTGCACAAGAGCCGTCGAGGAACGCTCGCTCGAGATGAATTCGTACACCAGTCAGCACACGCTACGCCAGTGCCAATCGCACTATCCCGTTCCCCGCCCTCAGGTGATCGCCCGGGCGATAAGGAACGCCGCCGTGGCCGCCAGGCCGCCGATGATCGCCGTCTGCAGCGCGCTGCGCATCGGGCGGGCCCCGGTGAAGCGGCCCTTGATGTAGCCGAAGATCAGCAGGGCGATCAGCGTGACGCACACCGAGACCAGGAGGGCGCCGTGGGCCGTAGCCAGCACGAAGTAGGGCGAGAGGGGGATGATTCCACCGGCGATGTAGGCGCCGGCGATGGTCAGCGCGCTGGTCAGGGCGCGGCGCGGGTCCGGCTCCTCCAGCCCCAACTCGAAGCGCATCATGAAATCGACCCAGGCTTTGGGGCGGGCACGCAAGGCGCGGACGATCGGCGCGCTTTCCGTCTCGCTGAGGCCATAGGACGCAAAGACCGCGGCGACCTCGGCGGCTTCCACATCAGGGACCGCGACCGTCTCGTGTTCCTCGCGCACCCGCTCACTGGCGTAGTGCTCGGCGTCACTCCTGGCCGCCAGGTAGCCGCCCAGGCCCATGGCGATAGAGCCGGCGGCGACCTCGGCCATGCCTGCCGTGACCACGATGCGGGTGGCCGAGACCGCGCCGGAGAGGCCGGCCGCCAGGGCGAAGGGTACGGTGAGCCCGTCGGACATGCCGATGACGATATCGCGGACCGTCTCGCCCGCCGTGAAGTGACGCTCAACGTGGGGTGTCTGGGGCATACGGGTATCCTCCCCTGGCAATTAGATAATGGAACGATACTCGCATCGCTCATGCGGCGGCAGGAGACGCCGCATGCGAGCAACGTTGGGCACCAGTCAACTCTCACCGTACCTTTTTCCGATGCAGGACGCCTACGGCCACCTGTCCTCAGCTTTCAGGGCCGAATGGCCCGGATAGTCGATCCGGCGATCCTGCGCGGAGTTGCAGGATCAGCGCGGGACTATCGGCCCTTGCATTCCTGCCGTCCGACCCTGGCATTGCGATGCAAGAGAGCCTATGGTTGGTGTAGGGCCACCTTCAAGCCAGCGGAAGGGGTCAGGAGGACGCCATGTGGATGCATGACCGAATCGACAGCCACTTCCACCTGCCAGCTTTCACGCTGACCGACCTGGTACATCACCCGCATCTGAGCCGCCTGGGCATGGGGCTACTGGCTCTGGGAGCAGCCGACCTCACCCATCACCTGTGGGGTGCGGACACTGATCCGCTCCTGTTGGCCCTCGGCGGTGCCGGCGCGCTGTGGGCGATCTTCGCCAAGCGCATCACCGCGACGCTTGCCGGGATCGTGCTCTTCGCCGTTGGGTTCTTCGCGGTGCTCGACGATCACGCTGCCTTTACTCGCGCAGAGGACACGCTGGTCCTGCTGATCCTCGCTGGCTTGATTCTCCTCGTGCCCGGGTTGCCGATGACCTGGCGAACTCCTTGGCCGCTAGTGCCGGCAGGCGCGCTGGTGCTGGTCACGCTGTTCGCGCTCCTGCGGCTGGTGGCCGTCTGGGCTGCCGCCCCCTGGTCGGTTGGGGCCTCAATCCTGGTGGCGGTGCTCGGCGGGGCTCTTCTACTGTGGGATATGCATGGCGGGCATGTCCCTTGAGGAATCCGCTGGCGGCGTGCGAGGTTGAGCCGGTTTCCGCATCGGGTGAACCACCTGATGTGGGTAACTTCCCACAGCACTAGAGTGGTGTGTAGGAGAGGGGGCGCGATTCATCCTCCGGCGTAGCGCCCTCCCACTGAGCAGCGGAGTGAGCGATCGGTCCACCACGATGAACCCAGCCATCCTGATTGAAGGATTCACCAAAGACTATGGCCACCAGCGTGCCCTCGCCGGGCTCAACCTCCGGGTTGAGCCCGGCGAGGTGTTCGGCTTCCTGGGGCCAAACGGCGCCGGCAAGACCACCACCATCCGGCTCCTGCTCGACCTGATCCGGCCCACCGCGGGGCGCGCCAGCATCCTGGGCCTAGACTGTCAACAGAGATCCCATGAGGTGCGCGCCCTGGTGGGTTATCTCCCGGGCGACCTCCGCCTGTATGGCGGCCTGCGCGGCCAGGAGATGGTCGACCTGGTGGCCGGGCTACGCACGCATCCCGTCGATCGGGCCTACGTGGCGACCCTGGCCGAGCGGATGGACTTGGATCTCAGCCACCACATCGATGCCTATTCGAAAGGCAACCGCCAGAAGCTGGGCATCGTCCTGGCGCTGCTGGGCCGTCCGGCCGTGCTGTTGCTCGACGAGCCGACCTCTGGGCTCGACCCGCTGGTGCAGCGTACGACCTGGGAGATCGTGCGCGAAGAGGCACGGCGCGGTACCACCATCTTCTTCTCCTCACATGTGCTCCATGAGGTCGAACACGTCTGTGACCGCGTCGGTATCCTGCGGGCCGGGCGGCTGGTGGCGGTGGAACCGATCGCCCGCCTGGTCGATCGCTCGCTGCACCGGCTGGAGGTTCGCCTGGCTGAGGAACTGCCAGCCGACGTCCTGATGCTTCCCAACGTGCGGGTGGTGGGGCGCGACGACCACACCCTGCGGCTGGCGGTGAGCGGCGATATGGATCAGCTGATCAAGGTGCTGGCTCACTACCACGTCGTCGACCTGCGCACCGAGCAGATGGATCTCGATGACGTGCTGCTACCCTACTTCAAAGAGGAAGTGCGGCCGTGACACGCTTCATTTTGGTGCGCAAGGCATTGCGGGATGTGCGTGGGGCCACCATCGGCATCGGCCTCACTGCCTTCGTCATCGCTTTGGTGGACATGTTGGTCTTTCCCGCCTACAAGGAGACTCTGAAGAACTTCGACCTGGGATCCGTAATGAAGGGATTCCTGGGCGAGGCGGGATCGTTCGCCACCCTGGAAGGGTATCTGACCGGGGAGTTTTTCTCCTGGGTACCCCTGTTGATGATCATCGGGGCCATCATCGGGGGCACCGCGGCCCTTGCCGGTGAGGAGAGTGACGGCACCATGGACCTGCTCCTGGCCCAGCCGGTCACCCGGACACGGCTGGTGTTGGAGAAGGCCGCCGGACTGCTGCTCGCCGTCACCGCCATGGCCCTGGTGAGCCTGCCTGGTTTCGCGCTGGGGGCCGTGTTCGGCAGTCTCACCGATCATCTCGGGCAGGTCTGGCCAGCGGTGGTCAATATGCTACCGGTCACATTTCTGTTCCTGACGCTCAGCCTGTGGGCCAGCGCCGCCTTGCCTACCCGCGGAGCCGCGGCGGCGGCGGCAACAGGCGCCGCGGTGCTCACGTACTTCCTGAACTTGCTGGGCGCCAGCGTGAGTTGGCTGGACATGCCACGCAAGCTCTCACCGTTCTACTGGTCAGACGCCTCGCGCATCCTACTGCATGGCTTCGATTGGCTCCGCGCCGGCGCCCTGCTGGCCCTGGCGGCGTTGTTCCTCGCCCTTGCCGTCTGGAGCTTTGAGCGGCGCGATCTGGCGCCCGGCGCTCGTGAATGGAGTGTGCGATCGCTGTTGGCCGCACGGTTACCGCATCGGCGGCCGACCGGTGAGCCGAGACGGGTAGCCAAACCGATCTGAGCGCCGCGGGCTGGAGGTACCTAGCAAGACGCTGCTGACGGCGAGTCGGTCCACTCTGTTCGTTCGCGCAAATAGCGGTACAACCCACGCCGGTGTTGTCACGCTCGCTTCCTTACTTGACCACCCCAATATACGCGCCAGCAGCCCTGACGTGCCATACGGGATCGACTATCCCACCAAGCGCATGATGACGGTTGGCGCAGGCCAAACGTGTGGTCTCAGCATCCAGATGTGTGGGATCACCAATACCTTCGGCCTGATGTCCAATAGCGTGGAGTTGCCGCGGGCTGCCTGCTGGCATATCTCAACGCTGCCTGACTGTAGCTGGGCGCATGGCGTGCACGGGGCGGACTGGATCCGATGCAGGAATATCCGTCAGGATTCGCTCCGCCGTCAGGCGGGCCGACAGGAGCACCATCGGCAGGCCGCTGCCGGGATGAGTATTGCCGCCCACGAAATACAGGTTGCCGTAGCGACGATGCCGGTTGTGCGGGCGCAGGTAGCCCACCTGCAGCATGTTATGGCTGAGGCTGAACGCGGCGCCCTTAGCCAGGTTGTAGAGGTGGTGCCATTCGCGCGGCGAGTAGGTGATTTCGACGGTGGTATGCTGCGCCAGATTGGTTACACCAACGCTGGACAGGCGACGTACTCCACCAGCGCCCGATGCGCCATGAAGGGCAGCACGTAGAAGAAGCGCATGGCTACGCCTTGCGGCGTGCGAAAATCGAGGAAGGTGGCAGCCTGAGGGGAGAACGCCGGCTGCGGCGTGGAGATCTCCCAGCCGATGAAGTGTTGCAG
>DATLQX010000121.1:0-7590 GCA_035534995.1 Chloroflexota bacterium
GTTCATCGCGATAAAAGATGCCGAGTTCATCGCGTAAGCGCAGATAGGCGGTTCCCTTGGGGAAGGCCGCTCGGGCCACGCGCGCGGTCTCGTCGGGGACGGGAGTGATGGGATGCGGCTGCAGACACATGGCGATGCTCCTGGTCGTCTCTCTCTGCTCCTGAGGCCATACCCTCAGTATGCCACCCCTCCCCGTGTCCGCGCGACTCCGCGATTTTACCAACAGTATCATATTTGTGGAGGTGGGTGGACTCAGGCGGAACGAGGGTGAGCGAGGGGACGGCGGCGCCAGTGGTCCTTGCCTTTGGCCCAGGGCTTGCCGGCGGTGGCGATCCGCGTGGTTGCTGAGGCAGCGGGGGCGGCAGGTGGGTCCGTGGCGGCGGCGCATGGGGCGAGGAGGAGGGGTGGCGGGATGAGTTCCTCGGCGGGCGGGGGCGGCAGGAGGGCAGGCAGGGGCGGGGCGAGGAGGGCCAGTCGGCGAGCGCGAGCGAGCGGATGACTGGTCCAGAAGATGGCCCAGCGCTCCCTGCCCGAGCAGGAGAGGGCGCGGAGGTTGGCGGTGTGCTGGGCACCGGCGGGGCTCCAGCGCATGCCGGAAAGCTTCTCCCGCTGGCTAATGAGCAGCTTGCAGGCGCTCTCAATGGCGCCCGAGCCGAGCGGGAAGTGACGGGCGGCGACGGTGGGGTAGTCCATCCGGGCGGCATGGGTGGTGAAGTAAGCGTGGGTGCGGCGCACCAGGTCGCGCGCGGACTCGTCCAGGGCGCGGTCGGCGTCTGGGGCGCGGTCGGCGTCTGGGGCGCGGTCGGCGTCTGGGGCGTGGCAGGCGTCCAGGGCGGCCAGGATAGGGGCCGGTCCCTGGTGCAGGAGGGCGTGCCGCTGGTCAGCGAACCAGGTGGCGGCGCGGATCGGTTCCGCGTCATGCACGGCCCGGGCCACGGCGGCCAGATGTTCGCAGGCATGGTAGTAATCAAGAATCTCGACCACCTCCACGCCGGGGGCGCTGAACTGGGTCCGCGCCTGCTGCCAGATCCACTCGGCCCCGTCGGCGATAAACACCACCTGGCGCACCCCGCGGGTGAACCCGGCCCGCCAGGCGTCGCGGGTCAGCCGGGGGAAGAAGGCGTCCGTCCCTTCCAGGGTGCTGCAAAAGGAGGACGGCTGCGCGACCAAGGTGACCCGCCCGGTCTCCGGGTCCGTCCGGCGCGTCGGCCCCAAGGCCGCCACGCGCCCCACCTTGGTTTCATGGTAGCCGTCGAGCAAGGGCGTAGGGACCCCGTCCGCTTCCACCAGCAGACAGGCCGGGACCGCCGCCTGCGGCAGCGCCCAGGTGGTCCGGTCCGCTTGGTCGTGCTCGATCACCGCTCCCATCCCTTCGGCCAGCCGGCGGATGGTTTCAGCGTCCACCGCCACCCCCAGACTGCCTGGCACCTGGGCGCCGGCTTCCGCGAAGGGGAGCGCCGCCGCCGCCCGGCAGAGCACCTGGGCCAGGGCCGGAGAGAGCCGCGCCGTCCCCAGCCCCAGGGCCTCGTCCAGCGGCGCATAGCCCGCCGGACAGACCCCACAGGTGAAGGTCGGACGGGTGAAGTGATATTCCCCCACCAACCCCAGCACCGTCCGCGTCCGCGCCGCCCCTACCAGATGCAAGCGCCCTCCACAGGCCGGACACCGGGTCGCCTGGCCCTCCGATCCGGCGGCCCGTGCCTGGAGCACCCCACTCCCCACCACGCTTCCCACCTGGCGGAAGATCGCTTGCAGCCGCTGCTCCACCACCAGCAGATCCTCGCGCAGCAAGTCCGCCGCCGAGCCGGTCACCGCCGCTTCCAGTTCCGCCACCGCCGCCGCCACCACCGCCGCCAGCTTCCCGGTATCTTCCATCACGCCTCCTCCCCTGGCGCACGACCGTTCTTGACTTGCTCGTGCCCAGTAGCGAGGAGGCTACTCTCTCCCCCGTCTGCCCGCCAAATCAGCCCCACCACATATATGAGGCGCACCCTTGTCCACATTCCAACTGGCGCTGAGGCGCTGCCTCCGCTATGCTGGCCAAATGTCATCAGCATTTCCTCCCTTCTCCTCATCCCGCACGACGGGCGCCTCGTGGCAGGCGGGAACCCTCGGACCCGATCTCGAGGCGTTCCGGGCCTGTCAGGATTTCAGCTATCCGCAGTTGGCCCAATGGCTAGGCGTGGATCTGGAGCGCCTGTCGGTCCTGGCCGAGGCCCCCCGTCCCGATCCGTTGGATCACACGTTCCAGCGGCAGTGTGCTGTACTGGGCGACCGGAGCGGCTGTGATACGTTCGCGCTCCGCACTTTGGTTCGCTGGGTCCACGGCGGCTGAAGCTGTTGCGGAGGCGGTCACGACTACGGGCGCGGGTCTCCAGACCCGCTTGGCGCGGCGACGGATCGTCATCCGGGGACTACGGTGAATGGCCACGCAGGCGGGCCTGGAGACTCACGCCCCTAAAAAGGGTGCCCGCAACGGAAAAGCCGAGACGCACCTTCTTCATTGCCGGACTGATTCTCAGGGGAATCATCTGCGTCATCGGTTAAATCTGTTAATCTGTGCTTCAGAAGTGGCGCGGCGACCGGAGCGTCTGACGGGGATTCGCCAAAGCGGATACAGTGACGCGGGATACGGGGCGGTAATAGGGCGATGGCAGCGGCAATACTTGATCGCCTGGCGGAGATTCTGCCGGAGGATCGCGTCAGCGTGGATCCGCGGACTAGGCAGAGCAATTCTGAGGACTATGCCTGGTTCTCCAATGTGCTTGAGGAGGATCTCGGAGGGTGCAGGGCCGATGTGGTAGCCTGGCCCACCACGGCGGCGGAGCTGGCGGATGTGCTGGCGGCCGCCCACGGCACGCGAACTCCGGTGACCGCGCGCGGCGGCGGGACTGGGAATTACGGCCAGTGCGTCCCCGTACGCGGCGGCCTGGTGGTCAATTTGACCAGGATGAACCGGGTACTGGAGCTGGGGGATGGGCTGGCCCGCGTGGAGGCGGGAGTGCGATTCGCGGACCTGGACCGGGCGGCCAACGCCGTGGGGCAGGAGATTCACATCTATCCCAGCACGTATCTCACCGCGACGGTCTGTGGTTTCGTGGCCGGCGGGTCGGGCGGGATCGGGTCGGTCGCCCATGGAGTGATCGCGGACGGCAATGTCCTGGCCGCCACGGTGTACCCGGTGCGCGACACGCCCAAGCGTCGGCAACTGACCGGGGCGGAACTCAGTTCGGTCATCCACGCCTATGGGACGACCGGAGTGCTTGCCGATGTCACCGTGCCGTTGGCGCGGCGAATTGGGTGGGAGCAGGCGGTTTATAGCTTCCCTGACATCGTGGCCTGCCATGCGTTCGCCCTCGAACTGATGGAGGATGGCACCGTGCCCAAACGGCTGTTGAGCAGTGTCGAGCCGGGAATAACCCGCTATTTCGGGCGAGCGCGGCTCCCGTTTCCCGCCGAGCGTACCTCGGCGATTCTCATGTATGGCCTGGGTCACCGTGAGCGCGTGGAGACCCTGGCCGGCCGCCAGGGCGGGTGCCTGGAGTTTGCCCTGCCCCAGGATTCGCGGACCCGCCTGAGCGATTTCACCTGGAATCACACCACCCTGTGGGCTAAAAAGGCCGATGACTCTCTTACTTACCTGCAAACTGGTTGGTCGGTGGAACGATTTGGCGAGCAGGTCCACGCCATTCAAGCGGAATATGGTGAGGACTTTGCCGTGCATTGCGAGTATTTTCGGGCTGATGGTTCGCCATTCACCGCCGCGTTGCCGATCGTCCGCTACAGGGGCAGGGAGCACCTGGACCGGATGGTGGAGTTCGTGGAGAGCGTGGGAGTAGGGGTCGCCAATCCGCATCGATACGTCCTGGAAGAGGGGAGCAAGGTGGAAAACGTGGAGGAGTTGCTTCGGGCCAAACGGGAGAATGATCCGGCCGGCTTGCTCAATCCGGGGAAGTTTCAGGCCGCGTTCACGGCAGGAGAGCAAACCGGCCACACCTTCAAACCGGCCAGCATGACTCTGGCTCGGCAGCGCGTTCTATGATCAAACATAAGAGCGTCTACGATCCGGTGGAAGCGGCGGACGGCTTCCGCGTCTTGGCGATGACCGTGGTCCGGGATAAGAGCATTCGGGAACGGCATGCCTACGACCTCTGGATGCGGTCGCTGGGGGGAACCCTGGATTCTTTGCAACGGTGGTGGGACGGGAAGATCGATACGGATCGTTTCTATGCCGAGTTGCGGCAAGCCGTGCCGGCACGCGCCCTGGAGCGGCTGCGCCGGCTGGAAAAGAAGCACGGCACCATAACCCTACTCTGTAGGGAGCATGAACCGGAGCCCTGTCACCGGTACGAACTGGTGCGTATGTATATCGACCGCTACCCTGACGCTGCCCCGGACGCCGGCTCATGATTCCCCATGTGCCGGATCGATTCTCGCTGGCTCGGCTGACGACCCGCGAGATCGCGGCCCTGGACGGGGATCGGGTACTGGTGGTCTTGCCGATTGGCGCCGTCGAACAGCATGGACCGCACTTGCCGGTGCTCACCGACACCATGATCGTGGAGGCGGTGTTGACGCGAGCCCTGGAGTCGAGGGCGGATGACGGCAGAGTGTGGGCCCTCCCGGTGCAGGCATACGGGAAGAGCAACGAACATAGCGGATTCGCGGGGACCGTCGGTCTCCGCGGGGAATCCCTGGCCGCCACGCTCAAGGAGCTGGGGCGCGGGGTGCATGCCAGTGGATTCCAGCGCCTGATGTTTCTCAATGCCCATGGCGGCAATCCGGAGATCGTCGACTACGTGGCCCGCGATCTCAGGGAGGAGCTTGGCTTACTCTGCTTTACCGCCCATCCCTTTCGCTTTGGCCTGGCAGTTGACATAATCTCGCCAGTCGAAGGTGGCTATGGGATACATGGGGGGGAGTCCGAGACCTCGTTGATGCTGGCGATCGCCCCGGAATTGGTGCGAACCGAGCACTACACCCCTGAGTTGCCGCCGGTGCGGGCGTTCATGAAGCGCTTCACCCTAAAAGGCCCTGCCAGTTTTGGCTGGCTGACCCGCGACCTCTCCCGATCCGGGACGATCGGTGACCCACGCGCGGCCACTGCCGAGAAAGGGGCAGCCATCCTGGCCGCCGAGGCCGCGTTGGTGGCGGAGTTGATCGAGGAGGCGCTGGCGCTGCGGTTGGAGCCGTAGCGGGGATGAGGCGAAGGCCCCAGAGGCGTTCAGGTCAATTCGCCGACCGGATTATGAAGGTCGGGGCTTCTAGATGGCACAGCCTGACAACGAGGCTCCAATGGAACCCGGACCCCGGTGTCGTCCGCCGGCAAACGGCACGCCGGAGGTCACTCGTGCTTTACGGTCCAGGCGTCAGGAAGCTTCTCCGGGCCTCGTAGAGCAGAATGGCGGTCGCCGCTCCCACGTTGAGCGATTCGGTGGCGCCACGCATGGGGATAGAGGCCCGGATCACGGGGAGCGCGCCCAGCCAGGGTGACGGTCCGTGGGCCTCATTCGCCAGGACCAGAACGGTGGGGAGTTTCCAGTTCACCTCATACATGGTGCCGCCTGCCCGGCCATCGGCCAGAACCACCTGAGGCCAGCCAGCCAGCCAGGCCGCCACTTCGTCGCGGGATCGCCCAGGCCAGAGGCGGAGGCGAAGATGGGCGCCGGCGGCGGCTCTCACGACCTTTGGAGCCCAGGGATCAGCGCTCCCTTCGGTGGTAATAATCCGGGTGACTCCGGCGGCGGCCGCGCTTCGGAGGATGCCGCCCAGGTTCCCTGGGTCACGTACCTGGTCCAGGAGGAGGGCCCCCAGTCCAGCGCCTTCCGGCGGGAGCAGATCCCCCTCGGGGTCGGGGAGCGGCGCCACCGCCGCGATCCCCGCCGGGGTCTCGGTGTCCGTGATCAAGGTGAGGTGGCGTTCGCTCAACTCCACGAGGGGAATCTCCTCGCGGCGGAGCCGCGCCGAGAGCGCGTGTCCCCGAGGGGTTGAGTCAAGGAGATGGTGGGTGACGAATACCTGGATGATCGGCAGGCCCTGGTCCAGGGCATCTCCGATCAGGCGCACGCCCTCCAGCAAGAAACGATGCTGTTCCCGGCGGCCCTGGGTAGTTTTGAGGGCGCGCGCCAGGCGGACGGCGTCGTCGGTGGCTGGGGCGATCCCGGGGCGGCCCACCGCGCGGGACGGGGAAGAGGAGTAGCCTCGCTCATTCCCCGGCCCTGGTGGCTCAGGCCTGGGCAAGCTTAGCCAACTCGCCGAACGCGGCCATGTCGTTTACCGCCAATTCGGCCAGGATCTTCCGATCCACGGTGATGTTGGCGCGGGAAAGGCCGTTGATGAATCGGCTGTAGCTCAGGCCATGGATGCGGGCGGCGGCGTTGATTCGCTGGATCCAGAGACGACGGAAATCACGTTTGCGATTGCGCCGGTCCCGATAGGCATAGGCAAGAGAGTGGAGCATCGACTCATGGGCTGTCCTGTACAGCCGGTGTCGCGCGCCCCAGTGGCCTTTGGTGAGCTTGAGGACTTTTTTATGCCGTTTATGCGCCGGCACCCCACGCTTTACTCGAGGCATCTCGGTCTACTTTCCGCGTTGAAACGCCTAACGGGGGTCACCGTAGGGCAGCAGCTTGTGGATCCGCTTTGCGTCGCCCTTGGTGGCCACCAGCATCTGGCCCATCAGGGCGCGAGAGCGGCGGGAACGGGCACTCCGCTTGTGGTTCTTCCAGGCCTTGGGCAGCATGGCTTTGCCGGTGCCGCTAAAGGCGAAGCGCTTGGCGCTTCCCTTGTGGGTCTTCAGCTTTGGCATGGCGAATCAGATCTCCATTAATAGACAGCACAGCCACGCGCCCAGTGCCGCCTTAGCCGCGAGAAGCGCGCCTCGGCCGTGGGTGCGTGTCCGTTAAACGGCGCGCGGCCTCCCGCCGCTACCGTCTTAAGTACCGGACCATGCTAGCATAGTAAGGGCATATCGGTCAAAGGGACCGGTCGGTCCAGCCTCGTCTTGTTGGGCGAGGCTGTTTCTTCGTACAGTCTTTGAGATGGCAGTTGGGGCGGTGGCGGTCCCGGCGGGAGGAGAAGGGGAAGGCATGAGCAGCGGTACCCAGGGCCCACGGGGGCCAAAGGGCGGGGGATCACAGCGGAGGAATCAAGGGCCGGCTCGGGGGAGCCAGGGTCGGCCGGGCGAGCGTCCGCGGCCAGCTGAGCGCCCGCGATCGGGCACCCCTGGCCAGGGAGCGCGCGCGGGACAGCGGCCAATTGGGCGTAATCGGACCCCGCTGGTGGCGGGAGGGATCGTGGGGATCGTGGTCTTGATCGTCATCATTTCCCTGGTCGCGCATCAGATGTCGAGCGGCGGCGCGGCGGCGACGCCCACCGCGGTTCCCACTGTCGCGGCGGCCGGCGGCCCAAGTCCCAGTGCCGCCGAGGTCGCGGCCAGCGCCTCGGACTGCGCGCCGTTCTTGAAGGCGGGAAACGGCAAGACCGGGCCCAAATCGTGGAGCCAGCCGCCAAGTCAAGTGATCCAGACCAGCAAGCACTATCAAGTAAAGCTCTATACCACGGACGGAATCGTCACCGCTGACATCCTCC
>DATLQX010000122.1:0-10054 GCA_035534995.1 Chloroflexota bacterium
CAACGGGGGGCAGGATTGGGCCGGCGGGCACACCGTCACCGACCTCGTCTGCCCGATGTATGCCCCAATTGACGACATCATCACCTGGGCCGGCACTCCCACCACGGATCCTCGGCCCCTGATCCTCTGCGAATACTCGCATGCGATGGGGAACAGCAACGGTACCCTGTCCGACTACTGGGCGGCGTTCCATCGCTATCACGGGTTGCAGGGTGGTTTCATCTGGGAATGGATGGATCATGGAATCCGGCAAACCGACTCCGCGGGACGCCCATATTGGGCCTATGGAGGCGACTTTGGCGACCAGCCCAACGACGGCAACTTTGTCTGCGACGGCCTGATCTGGCCGGATCGCGTCCCGCATCCCGCCATGCACGAATTCAAGTATCTCATCCAACCGGTCACGGCCGAGAAGGTCGATGCAGGCGGACTGGTGGTTCGGGTGCACAATCGGCAGGATTTTCAGGATCTAACCTGGCTCCGAGGTGCCTGGGAGGTCACCGTGGATGGCATGGCACGCGGTTCGGGCGAGTTGCCGGCGCTGGCCGCCGGCCCCGGTGAGCACCAGGATGTGCGCCTGCCTCTCGATCTCCTACCTGATGAACCCGGTGAACGGTATCTGACCGTGCGCTTTGCTCAGCGGGAGGCCAGCTCCTGGGCGCCCGCCGGCCATGAAGTGGCGTGGGAGCAACTGACCCTGCCGGAGACACGCCCGCGTCCGATCCGAGCCGGTGTGTCCGGCCCACCGATCACGGTTGAGGAGAGCACGGGCCGCATCACCCTGCGCGCCGGCGAGGTTATGGCGGCCTTCGACCGGGAAACGGGTCTCCTCACCATTTTCGGCCTGGGGACCAGGAACCTGCTGCGCCGTGGTCCTCTATTGAATGTCTGGCGCGCGCCCACCGACAACGACGGGCTCAAGCTACTGACCGAGGCCAGCAAACCGTTGGCGCGCTGGCTGGGGCTGGGCCTGGATCGGGTCACCCACCAGCTCCGGCAGATTCGCATTGCCGAGCGAGGCGTGGATGGCATAACCGTGGAGGTGGTTCACGCCCTGTCGGGCCGCGACCAGTGGGAGGACTTTACCCACACCCAGCGATTCACCCTCTCGGAGACCGGCGACCTGATGGTGGAGAACTTGGTGACTCTTGGGAAGGGAATCGACGATATTCCTCGCGTGGGGATCAGCCTTATCCTCGATCCCGCCCTTGAGGAGCTAACTTGGTTCGGGCGTGGACCGTGGGACAACTATCCCGATCGGAAGGCCGGCGCTCCCGTCGGCCACTGGCGGAGCACCGTGACCGGGCAGTATGTGCCGTACATCATGCCGCAGGAGCACGGTCACAAATGCGACACTCGCTCGCTCCTCCTCGCCGATCCGCGCGGCTTTGGGCTGGAGGTTATTGGGTGCCCAACCTTTGAGTTTTCCGCCTTGCATCTCAGCGACAATCAGTTGTTCCGCGCCACCCACACCACGGACATCATGCCGCGTGAGGAAGTCTTCCTGAACCTTGACACGGCACACCGCGGCCTGGGTACCCTCAGTTGCGGCCCGGACACCCTCCCTCGGTATCGGCTTCTCGACCGAGAATACCGGTTCACCGCTATCTTGCGCTCAAAAACCGGCGGCTAGGGCCGCCTCAGGCCGCATGGTGAGCGACGGCATGGAGGAACACCGTCGCACAATCCGTTGAAAGCTCACCACCCGCGGCGGGGCGAAGGTGCTATCGTGGGAGGGAGACGCGGGCGCCACCTGAGGCGCTTCCCGGAACCTAAAGGATTGTGCAATGGCTGAGATTGTGTTGTTTCACTCCGTACTGGGGCCGCGTGCCGGCGTGACGGACGCCGCCGACCGCTTGCGCGCGGCGGGACATACAGTGCTTACACCTGACCTTTACCGCGGTGAGGCGCGCTTCGACGAGTACGACCCCGCGATCGCCTATCAGGATGGCATCGGCTATCGGGCGCTCCTGCGACGGGCCGAAGCCGATGTCGAGCCCCTGCCGTCCAGGCTTGTGTACATGGGGTTCTCGGCCGGTGGCGCCCCGGCGGAGTGGCTGGCGGTAACCCGTTCGGGTGCATTGGCCTGTATCCTCTTGCACGCTGCTCTCCCCTTGCAGGCCCTGGGGCTCGAAACGTGGCCGGCTTCCATCCCCGCGCAGGTGCACTTTATGCGGGGCGACCCATACCGCGAGCAGGCCGAGATCGATGGCATGGCGGCGGACGTGCGGGCGGCTGGGGCGCGCTTCGAGTTGTTTGAGTATGACGGCGCCGGCCATCTGTTTACCGACCCGAGCCTGCCGGCGGAATATGACGAAGCGGCGGCGGCAACCCTGTGGAGCAGGGTGCTGGCGCTGCTCAGTGAGGTCGACGGAACGGACTTCGCGCCAAGCGCTCGCTGATCCCCCAGGAGGCAAAAGGGAGAGGCTGGCCGGGTTTCCCCCGGCCAGCCTCTCCCTTTTGCCTCCCGCGGCGGTTACTTAATGCACTCGTACGCGGAACGTGTAGGTGAAGGCGTGGCGATGCCGATTGTAGACCCCAAGCACGGTCACCGTTTGGCCGGGGTTGAGGACCGTGATTTGATTGGTGGTGCCGCTGCTTGTGACGATCTGCGTGTTTGAGTTGACGTAGATCACCAGGTTCGAGTGGTCGCGGAACGGAGAATGGCGGCCCTCGTCGCGCGTCACCCGAACGGTAAAGTACTGTGGGTTATGGAAGTTCACGAATCCAACGGTTCCCACCAGGCTGCTATACGCCTCCTGAATGGAGAGATCGCGCACCATGGAGGCGGTGACCAGACCGTTGGCGAGAGTTCCAGTCACTTGCAGGCTGTCACCCTGGCTGAGCTGATCCAGGCCCGAGCCGCCATAATAGCGGCGGACGATTTTGGTCGAGCCGGCGATGCTCACCGCGAGTTGGCCAGAGGGACAGGTGGTCGCGGCATTAGGGGCTGTGTTCGGCAGAACTCGGCTGACCCGGAGGCAGAGGACCACCGGCGCCGTGACCTGAGTCGGGTTGGCGGCCAGGGTACCGTCGAGCCGTACCTTGATCGGGCGCGGTGGGGCGATGGCCGATGCCTTCACGCTGGTGATATCCACGAACCGCCCGAGTTGCAGGTTATAGACGCCGATCGCGCTGACCGCTTGCGACACCGCCAGCTCGCCCGGATTGTAGCCGTTGGTGGTACCAGACTGGGTCTGTATTGTGGTGCACGGGAGCTGATTACCGCTGGGCGCCGAGCAATTCGGGCTGCCGCTGTTCATCAGGGGCAGGGTAACCTGGCTCCCCTTGGCGAAGCCACCGGAGGAACCGGTCACCGTGATCACCACGTTGGTCAGATTTCCGTTCGCCGTGATGCTCGCCACCGTACCGCTCACGGTCGGGAGATGAATGGAGGTGTCCACGACCAGGCTGGCGGTAAACTGGGTATTGACCAGCGTAGCGGTGATCACCAGGGCGTCACCCTGGCTCAACTCCACCTGTGATGAGGCTTCGTTGTATAGGCGCTGGATCTTGGTAGTGGCGGTCAGGTAGACCGGCAGCAGGCTTCCGCAGGGGTTGACCGTCGACACGTTCGGGCGAATCGCCTGCGAGGTGACCACCGTGGCTTGCACGCAGAGCAACCCGGTCTGGCTGGCAGCGGGGCCGAGCGTGCCTTTCAGGTGGTAGGTCACCGGGGGCGGAGGGGCGGCGGCCACCACGCGCTGAATATCGATGAACCGCTGGAGCAGAACGTTGTAGACTCCGGTCGCGCTCACCGTCTGGCCCACCGCCAGTTCTCCCGCGGTATAGCCGTTGGTGGTGCCGGTGCTGGTTTGCACCGTGGTGCAGGGGTATTGGCTGGGGCTGGGCGCGGTGCAATTTGGGCTGGTGTTGTTGGTCAGCGGCAAGAGGGCCTGCGTGCTAACCGTAAATGACGGCACGGAATCGCTGCCGGCCACCGTGATCGTCACATCCGTCAGATTGCCATTGGCGGTAATGCTTTGCACGGTGCCCTTGACGGTGGGCAGATGGATGGCAGTATCCACGACCAGGGTGGCATTGAGTTGGAAGTTGATCAAGCTGCCGGTAATTTGCAACGTATCGCCCTGGCTGAACTCAATCAACGAGGAGCTTTCGTTGTAGCGGCGCTGAAGCTTGGTATCCGCGGCCACGTTAACCGGCAACAGGCCGTTCGCGCAGGGGCTGGCCGTCGAGAGGTTCGGCCGCGCCGCCTGGGCGGTGACCACTGTCGCATTCACGCACAGAACGGCGGGCGCGCTGAACTGGGCGGGAGGGGCGGCAAGGGTTCCGGTCACATGCAAGATCACCGGAGGAGGCGGAGCTGCCTTCGTGATATCGATGATGTACTCGAACTGGTTGCTCACCCGGTCATACACGCCCACCGTGGTCACCGTGTCATTGACGGCAAGTTGACCGATCAGGTTGGCCGCCGGTTGGGTGTTGCCGTTGATGGTGATCCTCGTGGAGGAGGACACTGGAAGATTGACCTGGCTCGGAAGAGGGGATGGATAGGGCGCGTTCGATCCGCCCAGCGCCGCCAGATTGGTCAAAGTAATGGTGGTGGGCACGACTCCTGGTGGGTTAATCGCGGCCACCGTACCTCGCAAGTCCGTATAGCGGGACTGGACTGATTGATCGATGATGCGATCCGCGGCAAAGCCGGCTGGCGTGACGGTTCCGGAAACCAGCACCGTGTCGCCATCGGCAAACTCACTCAGGCTGGCTCCGCCGCCGAAGCGGCGCTCAAGTTTTGTCTCGTCACTGATGGTGACGGCAAGTGTCTGGCTGCCTAACTGGACCAACATCACCGCGGGCAACGTATGCGCGGGAGGAGCGACCACCGTGGCCGTGAGGCTCGAGACACTGTCGCGCCCTTCCGCGGCGGCCGACTGGATACCGGCAAGTGGCGCCAGTAGGCCGGTGGCGATCAGCAGCGCCACCAGGGCGATGCCGAGACGAGCAAGTGTATTCCGCATGATTACCTCCGTCGATACAGCGAATTGCCGGCTGTTGAGGTGAGGATCCGCCAGGAGACATCCGTGGTTCTCGTCGCTCGAACCGCGCTGACCGGATACCTGGTGAAGATCCAGAACAAGAATGAAACGAGTACGAAAGCGCCGGCTGGTGGTCCTTCGCCCCACCTTCCTCAAGGCTATCGCCCTCCTGTTACCCACATATTGCGAAGGTGTAAACAGAGTGTAATCGTGGCGCGCGCCCCGCGAGCGTGGTAATTTGCCTCGACCAAGGGCGTCTCATCCTTGGTATTAGCCCAGTTCCCTTCCCCGCGTGGGCCGTATGGCTGATGGCTGAAGCTCCGCGTTCAGCGAGATTGTAGCTATGCACTGAACGGTGGTTCTTTGGAGCGAAGGAGCGAATCCCAATGGTCATGTACACACGGCAAGTCGAATGCCTGAACTGCTCGAACAGCCGGAACTTCGTCCATCACAACGAGGCAAGCCAGCGCCAGATCAGCCAGGCCGACGTTGGGGCGTTGCCCAAGGAGGCCGTGTTGAGTTGTGGCCGCTGCGGAAGCTTCAGCTTGATCGCCTGTTGGGGCGACGCGGTACCCTATGCCACCGTTGGCTATGTGGCTCGCCGCCGCCGCCGCCGGAAGAACGCGGACGGAACCCTGGTGCCCCGGACGTAGAGAAGGACGAGGCACCTGGACTTCCAGGATCTTGGGCTATGCCGGGCCTGCTTGGGCCTGCTTTAAGGGGAAACTCAGCACGATGAATGTAGAAATTGGGGCGCGGGTACGGTCCATGGATGACCAGGACATCGGCACCGTGAACCGGCTCATTATCGATCCCTATACCAACGACGTCACCTCGGTGGTCCTGCGGAAGGGCGCCTGGATCCCGCGCGATGTAGAAGTGCCGATCGGCGATCTGCGTCAGGGAGTAAACGGCGACTTCCTGCTCAATCTCAGTTCGCGACAGGTCAACGATCTGCCGGAGTTCCGTGATACTGAGTATGTCCAGCCACCAGCCGACTTCCCTCTGGCCCCTGGCTTCCCCCCAGGCTCCTGGCCGACCGGAATGATGACGGGAGCCTCTCGCAATGTTGAGACTGGGAGCGTGAGGCCGGATCCGACCATCGGGGCCGACTCGGCGGTAGGCGATGAGGTGAGAATCGCCCTTTCGCACGAAAAGTGGGACACCGCGATCATCCGGAAGGGTAGCCCGGTAACGGGGCGCGATGGGAAGAACGTCGGCAAGGTAGAGGACGTCTCCTTTGACACCAAAACGGGAGCAGTCACCGGATTGGTCATCCGCTCGGGGCTTCTCATGCATACGGATCGTCCGTTGGACCCCTCGCTGATCGCTAGTATTGATCAGGGGGTCGTCTACCTCAAGGTAGATTCCGACCAGGTGCCCGCCGGCTCGGGCGGGTCAGGAGACCCGCCCGAGCCGGCGGGCTGAGATCGCATGGCAGTTGAAGCCATTTACGAGCATCCGGAAGACTACGATCTCGAAGTGGCGGCCCGCGAGGTCAAGGATTTTGACTTCTGGCGGGCGCTACTGCTTCGCGAGCGGCCAGGTCGTGTCCTGGAAGTTGGTTCCGGGACTGGCCGCCTAACCCTCCCGCTCGCTCGACTGGGCGCCAGGCATGGTTTCTCCATCACTGGTCTGGAGCTTGAGCCCGCGATGATTACTCGGGCCAGGGAACGCGCGGCTCAGGAAGCCGCCCATATTGGGAGTGCACTTCGCTTCGTCGAAGGGGACATCAGATCGAGCCGCCTAGCTGATTCTTACGGGGTGATTCTGCTACCTTATGGCGTGGGCCACCACCTGACCAACCTTGATGAACAACTGGCGGCCTGGCGGAATATCCGAGCACATCTGGAGCCGGGAGGTCTGTTCGCGATCGATCTAGAGGCGCCGGACTATAATACCCTGGCGCGAGCAACCGACGGCACCGACACGCGACCTGATCTTGACGCTCAGGGGAACGATGGCCGGCGGATGACTCGAACTGTCACCAGCCACTACGAGCAAGGCACGCAACTGGCTACTCATACATTCTCCTATGACGTCACAACCACGAATGGCGGCCGCGACCAGTACGGCGCGGAATTCGCCATGCATGTCTACTTCCCCCGCGAAATCCAGCTTCTCTGCCTCGCGACCGGCTTGAGGGTCGAGCGCGTGCTTGGCTCGTACATGGGCGAGCCCTTCGACAACCATTCGCGAGTGATGATTACCCTCGCCCGCGCCGCCACCTAGCGTGATCGCTTCTCTTCCCTCCTTACCCGAGGACTATTGGACCGATCGGGGTGCATACCTCGCGCTATTGCATGACGTGCATGGACCAGTAGTTAAGGCCCGCCTTGGACAGTCCACTATCCTCTTCCTCCTCGGGCCGGAGGCCAACCGCTTCATTCTCCAAACCGAGCGGCGCTCATTCTCCCACAACCTGGGGTGGAGCTGGGCCTTCGGTCGGACATCGGGGCCGCGCAACCTTCTTACCATGGACGGCGAGGAACATCGCCGGCATCGGCAGATCCTCCATCCGGCCTTCGCGGCCCGCCGGATCGAGAGGTATGTGCCGCGGATCGCCCGCGTGATTGACCGTCGCCTGGTTACCTGGACCTCGCGGCGGACTGTGGACGTCTACGAGGAAGCCCGCGTGATCGCCCTGGATCTGGTGGCCGAGGTGCTCCTTGGTCTCCTGCCTGGTCACGAATCCGCTCTCTGCCGGGCCGTCTACTTGCATGGGGCTCAGCATCGGGCGAGTGACCTACGCGACTTGCTCCAGCGCAAGATAGTCGAGCGCCGTTCAGCACCGACCGGTGACGCCCTATGCCTGGCGGCCCAGGCGCGGGACGATGCCGGCCAGGCGTGGGGCATGGACCAGATCCTCGCGCATGCCGACACCCTACTCATTGCCGGCCACGAGACCACGGCTAGCCTGGCTGCCTGGACCCTCTATCTTCTTGCCCAGCATCCAGAGGCCGCCGATCGGGTCCGCTCCGAGGTGGAAGGCTTGCGGCCTGACAATATCCTTATGGCCGCCCTTCACCATGGCTCGTTTATCGCTCGTGTGCTCAGTGAGGCCGAGCGGCTCTATCCACCGGTTTCCACCGCTCCTCGCGGACTGACCCATGACGTGTATTTTCAGGACGCCGAGCTTCCCGCCGGGAGCATGATTGTGTACTCCGCCGCCGCCACCCATCTGCTTCCCTCCGTGTGGACCGATCCAGGCACGTTTGACCCCGAACGATTTGTCCTGCCCCGCGAGGAGCATAAGCGCTCCCCATACGCCCTGGTAGGATTCGGCGGTGGAGCACGAACCTGTATTGGGCGAGCGCTGGCCAGGGTGGAGCTTACCATGCTCGTGGCTCGCGCGCTCGACCATTTTCATCTTGAATTGGCGCCGGACCAACGTATCGCGCAACGATACGGAATTACCAGCCGGCCCGTGCACGGGATCCGCATGCACGTGCGGCGGCGTGCGACAGGGTAGGCGGCGGGGAGGGGCACGGGCGCGTGATGCGTTGCTCACCGGCTTAGGCGCCCATGTCAAGGGACTGACCGGTGGACTCGTCGGCGGGCCAATCGGTGCGATCGGGAAGGGCGAGAACCAGATCGAAGGTATCGTCGGCGGCGATCCGAACATGACGATGCATGCCACAGCCCAAACAACGGTGGACAATTGCGTGCTCGCCATTCGGACGGATAAAGTACCCGACTGGCGCCATCAGAGAGCCGCAGTCACTGGCCCGGTCGCCGGGTCTCCGGCCATCCACGTGCCGGGAATGGAGACAATAGGGACAGTGGTTCCGCTGCCGGCCCCCCGAAGACGGTAGCCCCACCAGAAGTTTGCAGGCGCGGCAGCGGAATGTCTCCTCGCGCCCATAGGCCCAGTTGGGGCGGGCGCCGTGTCGATACGTTTTGGCCATGGGGTGGTGCTCCTCACTCTGCCGCCCCGCGCGAAACGGGGCGAGTAGATAAGCCAATACTGTCTACTGGGAGTCCACGCAAGCACCCTGGCCATACAATCCTTCTCTCTCGCTATTCCCGACAAATAACCGGTCGGGCCGGTTTTGCACGCACGAAAAAGCCACGAGACTTCTGTGTCCCGTGGCTGTGGCGCATCAGTAGGTTGAGGCGCGCGGGTCGCACTGCCGCCAAGCTCGGGTGGGGCTCGTGACTCATGGTCTTGAGCCCGCTACCAAAGTGGCGAAAGGAAGCCACGGGCGCTGCCACGCCCCTGGCATGGGCGCCACGCCACGACTACAGGGGAGCCGGCGCGGCGTCCGCGACGATGCGATTCTAGTAAAGCCTGGCCCAAATCCGTTGGCGGCTTCGTAGGGGCACCCCTCGTGGGTGCCCTGACGCTGCCCGCCAAGGGCACCCACGAGGGGTGCCCCTACGGATGGGTATTATCTTAGGCCAGGCCGTACTGGTTGTGATCGCCGCCAGAGTACAGGGCAGCGGGAGTGACGGCAGCAGCGGCAGGCGCCAGATACATACACACAACACCCTCCACGGCGTAGATTCGCGAACCACCCAAGTGCCCTACGCCGGCTCATGGCTGTCCCGCGAGGGCGGGCATGCCCCACGGTAGCCGGTGCACGGATGAATGTCCAGGTATTCGGAGCCGAATCTGATCTAGATGTCGCCAAATATACCGAGTCGAACCGGACCAGCCGGTCGCGGTGACCGGCTGCCCGTTGACTGAGGGGTCTCGCCTGGTATACTTCGGACCAACTCATCAGGGGAGAGGTGTTATGGCTCGGTACCTGGTAGTTCGGATTGGGTCGCTTTTGGTATCCCTTGTCCTGGCCACCATGGTCGTCTTCTTGATCATGCATGCCATCCCCGGCGGACCCTTCAACGCCGAGAAATCGACCAACCTGACGTCGGAGCAGGTGGCCGCGATCAACCGTCTCTATCATCTGGATAAGCCCCTGCCCGTGCAGTACTTGAGTTTCCTATGGGGTGCGGTTCGCTTGCAATTTGGCGAGTCGTACCAGGATCCCGGTGAGCCTATTTCCGCCCTACTGGGCCGTGTATGGCCGATCAGCGCCTTTGCCGGCGGCATGGGC
>DATLQX010000123.1:0-22124 GCA_035534995.1 Chloroflexota bacterium
ATCTGTACCGTCTTGGTGGTGGACGATGACCAGGACATCCTCGATTTCCTGGACGCGGTCCTGACCTTCGAGGGGTATCAGGTGCTGACCGCCGTGGATGGGGCGGCATTGCGTCTGGCCCGCCAGGCACGGCCGAGCTTGATCCTGCTTGATATGCAGATGCCAGGCATGGACGGCGGGGAGATCAGTCGCCGCCTCCGGGCCGACCCAGCTACCGCCGATATTCCGATAATCGTCATGTCGGCCATGGATCGTCTGGCGACCACGGTCCGCCAGTTACCGGTGAACGATCACCTCGCCAAGCCATTTGCCCTACGCGCCCTCATCGATGCCGTTGCCCGATGGCATCTGCCTGGCTGAGAAGCGGAATCTCTCGTGGACGAAAGCGCGTACCCTTGTTACACTCCAGCCAACGTCCCAAACAACGAGGGGCGCGGACGATCACGTAGCAGGGGAGGAACATGGGATGCGACGAAGGTGGCAATTGCTGAGGGCGGCTTGGTGGGGTGTGTTGGCCAGCCAGGTGGACCATGTGATTCGTCTTTCCTCGCTCAGACGCGGCCCCTTGCTCGGCGCGGCGGCTCTCGTGCTCCTGCTGGCGCCCCTGGCCCTGGTCTTGCACCATGGTGAGGCTGTCTCGCGTGGCCAGGACGGGGTTCGCGAAGGCTGCGCGAACACCTCCTCCGTGGTTATGGGGGCGCCGATTCCGCTCGCCAACGGGCCCGTACGGGCCATGACCACCCCATATCACGGCGGCACCGCTCCCACGATGGACCTTACCTTGTACTGCGCCGGGCGTGATGATGATCACTCCCTGGGCACCATGTCCCCGTCCATCGCAGGTAGTACCTCGCAAGTGTCGCTTACCCTCACCTTTGCGCGGTATGTGCATGCGCTGGACACCGCGCCCCATACAAACGCGGCGAACTTTTAACCTAAACTACTCGGTCCACTGCCGCGCCTGGCCCCAGACTCAACCACGTTTCCGCACGGACAGGAAGAAGGATCGCCCCATACGGGGCGATCCTTCTTCCTGTCCTCGATCCACGGGTCTATTTGCTAATCCCGATGAACATCGCCGTGGTCCCAGTCTTGGCGTAAATCACCGCCGATAGGCTCTTGAAGGGCACCAGGAGCGGCTTGGCGGTAGAATTGTAGCTCTTCATGTCCGTCCCGCTCGCGGTGGCGACTTTTTCCGCCAGCAGGCGGATATTGGTCAGGTTCAGGAAGAAGGTGCCGCTATAGGGGCCGCCCCCAAAATGGAGCAGGGCGGCGTTCAGGGCAGGAGTGGCGCCCGCGCCGCCTTTCTGCATGACCCCCAGGTCGGCCGGCAGCGCGGTCGAGACCAGGAGGTAGCCCTTGTAGAAGGCGTAGCCCAGGCCGCTCGGCGACTTGGATGCCACATGAAGAGATACACCGCCTGGCCCCGGGACCACAATGACCTTCACCTGATCGGCCTTTTTCGAGTGGAGGTTCAGCGCGGCAATGATTTTGGTCAGCTTTGCCTGAGCCAGCGCCTGATCCTGAACCTTGAGCGCGATCACCAGCGACGTGGTGGCCAACGGGTCGCCCTTATCCTTGTAGGCGGTGGGAGAGCCGACCGGAAGTAGCGCGACACTCAGTTCCCCGTGCATCCACGAAAGCACGTCCGCGTTGAGATCAAGGCCCGTCGCCTTGGTAAAGGCCTTGAACGGATCGGACGCGGCGCAGTCGACCGAGGACAATGCTGAAGACTTCTGCAAAGCGACTACGATCCCTGAGGCCAGGCTTCCCAGATCCCCAAGCGAGGAGAACCCGAGCACGTTCGCGGGCAACAGCGCGGCTGCCGCGTTTGACGTGGACTTGAAACTGGTCATCGTGGCGAGCGATCCCGACGAAGACTGAGGACTGATGGTAAACAGAATACCGTCGGATAGCGCGCTAAACGCGGCGGCCACGCTGAAGCTGCCAGGGGCAGCGGCAACGGGAGTGCCGCAGCCCTTCAGCTGGGACCCCACTCTGCTACCGGCGGCCGAGCCGAGAGAGGTGAGAGCACGCTCCTCGTCGGCGGTTACGTTGACAAAGAACGTCATGAACCGACCGGCGGGCAACTTGCCAACTGTCTTGGCGAAGGCGGGTGACTTATCCACCGAGGGTGCACTGCCGGTGTAGGCATCAATCGCGGACTTCAGCGAAGGGAGGCTCGTGCCAATCACCGCGTCGTTCCCCAAAACTCCGAGATAGGCCGAGGACGAGGAAGCACCCGATGAAGGAAGGCCACCGGCCGCTCCGCCGGTCAAACCTCCCGCCGCGCTGGCCAGCGCCCCCAGATCGGCCGCCAGCAAGGTTATGCCATGATAGGTGCCCTGCGGCTTGGCCGTCATCCCGAGTAGGGCAAGGGATGCCTGCAGACCCTGGGCATTCATCCCCGGCTGCAAGCCCAACTCGATCAGGGCATTGGCCTGCGAGGCACTCTTACCCGCGCCCAGAAGGGCCGCGACGCCATACTCGCCATTAAAGACCGTTTTGAAGCGGTCTACCACGGCCGTAATACTGGCCGCGCCGCTCCCTGAGCCGCTGCCGCCTCCCGCCGCCCCATTAATGGCCGCCGAGAACTTCGGTCCCAAAATGCCGCCAATTCGCGTGAGGTTAGCCGTCTGGTCAGGCGAGGTACTCTGCACCGTGATATAGACACTAGCGCTCGCCGGGGTGGCCCGGTCGAAGTTGGTGAGTGCCGACCGACTGAACGACACCGCCCGTGCCGGCGGAGACGCCATGATGCCGGGCGCCAGACCAAGCGCGATCAACGCCGCGAACACGACTCGTGATGTCCGTGCCACTCTATGTTCCTTTCATGCCGCCGCGCCCCACGCACCACGCTGGGGGCCCCGCAAGCGGATTGTGTCTTCCGCAGTATACAATCACTCGGCCCCAGATGCATCCCCCTTCTAAGCTATTTTGGTCATAATCACCACGATCCGTGTCGTGGAACGATCAGCCGGGGCGCGGAGCGATCGGCGGCTCAGAAGATCACTGGAACGGTCCCCACGCACAGGGCGCGGCCGCCCCATTGCGGTTGGACCCAGCCGCTGGCCCTGGATACCTGCTCGATCCGCAAGGGAAGGGCGGCGGCAATCCCTACCTGCCCTGGGTTTCCGTTTGTCACCCCCAGGCACACCCGCGCCGTGCCCGGCAGGGTGGCCGAGACGCCCATATTCACCGTGGTTACCGCCACCGTCTGGCCTAGCCGCCAGCGATCCACCGGCAACCAGTCGACCGCGCCGGCGTTCTGCCCCGAGAGTCCATTGATCCGGCCAGTCTCGTTCGTGACCGCCGTGGGAAAACTCACGCTCTGGGTAAGGGGCCGAGTCGCGCGCCAGTACATGGTCAAGACCACATCGGGCATTCGGAGATTCACGGTCTCGCGCCGGCTGATCGTGTAGCCCATAAGTTCCAGTCCATCGGAGGCCATCACCCGGAGCGGATACTCGATGACGGGATGGGCCTGGATCGCGAAGGTGTAGAAGGCGGAAGGGAGGATTGGTGCCGTGGCCAGGGGCCTAGCGCGCCGCCGAAGCAACAGGAGACCATCGGAAGCGAACAGGACATCCCATCGTCGAGAGGCCAGCATGGTCCGCACGATCCGATATTGGCTGTCGGGCGAGCTGGGGATGGGATTGGCCGCCATGTCCAGCGCCACATACTGGGCATCGCTGGTATCGGGAAAGAGGTAAATCCCGGCCCGATCGCTGAGATGTGGGTTCAAGGTGTCCTGGGCCGAAACCGGCGTGTTGGCTGGTACGAGGGCTAACATCTGGTCGGTAAGGCGAACATGAGCGGAAATCGGCGGCCATTCATAGGCCGCGGCCCCCGGGCTAAATCCGTTTACACGAGTGTTGGCCACGCTGATCAGCAGAAGAAAGATGCTTCCTACCGTAATCACGCGCCGCCGCGAGACGCCCCGTCCAGCCAGATACACGGCAAGCCAGGCAAGGCCAAGAATCGCTGAGCCCACCACGATGCCCACGAACTCGGCCGAATAGTGACCGACACCGCCATACATATGCTGATCCGTGGAGAAAATGATTAGCAGGAAGCTGGGCAGGCTGATTAACAGGGTGATGGGACTGAGCAACGACAGATAGGCGGCCGGCGCCAAAAGGCGTTGCACGTATCCGCGCTTGGGGGCGCCAAGCACGTTGTCCGCCAACTCTTTCGGATGCGAGAGCCAGTAACGAGCTACGTCGCCGACTGTCACGTGGACATATTGCCCCGGCGCCGTGAGGCCGCGGTTCAAGTAGCGAGTCAGATAGGGACTTGAGGTGACCGTACTATGCTCGTGCCGTTGCGCGGCCGGCACGATCGCCAGGACCGCGATCAGGGACCACGCCGCGCAGACCACCGCCATCGCCAGGGCCATGCGCGGCGGCATCCCCCGGCGGATGCTCCAGAGCGCCATGAGCGCCACCACCAGGCCGATCTCCTCCTTGGTGCCGAGGGCAGCCAGCCCGAAGAGGGCGAACGGTGCCGGCCGCCCCAGGTCCGCGAAGTCCAGGGCCCAGAACAGGAGGGGCGCCGCCAGGGTGACCGGATGAAACTCGTAGAGATTCGCCGCCTGCAAGGCGGGAAACAAAAGATACGCCGCCGGAAACGCCACTTCGGCCAGCCGGCTTGGCCCGAGATGTCGATGCGCCAGTCGCTGTGCCGCGAAGGCGCCAGAGGCGAGAACGAGCGTCTGCAGGAGCAGCAGGGCCTTTGGTCCCGCGTTCGCTATCTCAATCAGGGACAGCGGCAACAGGATAGGCTCTACATGAAACGAAAGCCGAGTGTCGGTGCCGAAAGCCTCGATCCGAAGATGCTGGCGCATATTGGTGAAGTGGAATGGGTGCCCATGAAAGGTATTCCAGATCGCCTGCTCCATGTTCCCCATGTCGAGAGAATGCATGAGAAACGCATCGTAGCGGCGGAAGGAGATGGCGGCAAACACGACCGCGTAAAGGACGGTCATGGCCCAGACACACACGCTTGCCCACCGATCCAGCCGCGGTGAGACCACGGGGTCTGGCCGTGGCTTTACGATCCGTGAAGCCGGCGGGAAGGAGAGGAACCGGAGAGTGGGCATGTATGGCAGTGTATGGGGAGAAGCGCGCTGTCATCAAACCGTCACCCGCCATGATAAGAAGGCTGAGGCTCTTGGCCCGCTTGGCGCGTATCCGACCGATCTGTCGGATCGGACCGATCTGACCGATCCGACAGATCGGTCCGATTACTCCGACCGCGGTCGGCCCGGCGCTACCACGCGCCTGGGCCTCAGTCCAACAGGTCGGCCCACCATGGGCGCCGCTGCACTCGCCTCCAAGCCTGCTGGAATGCACCATCATCCGCCTGTTGGCGCCGCTCGCGCAATAATGCCAGTTCCTCGCGCAAGGCCCGAACCTGAGATCCCAGGTCATGCTCGTCGTCCAGCGGCTCGTCCGGGGCTGGCGGCCGTTCCCCGTCCACCAGGCTGAAGTCAGCTTTCTCCGGCTCCGAGCTGGAAGGTGCCCTCTCCTCAGCCACTCTGGGGGGTGCCTCCACCGCCGTGGCGGCCTCAAGTTCCGCGATGCGCTCCGCCTGCACCGTGACCATCTCCCTGAGACGCGCGGTTTCACTCAGAAGCTGCTTCTGCTGGGCCAGCAGGGGGCCTAGCGCGGCCGCCAGAGTCTCACTGAGTACTTCAGCCGTGAGGGGAGTCTCGGCCCTACTCTCGGGCCGGCCGGCGTGTCCGTTCCCTTCATGCTGGTCAACCACCGGGTCCGACTCGGGCGCCAGGCGATCCCTCAGGGCGGCCACATCCTCCGGCAGCACCCGGAACTCAATCCCATCCTGACCCGGCAGCCGCAGATGGGGCAGGTCACCGGCGCGAATGTGCCGCAGCACCTCCTCGGGACGGATGTGCAGCGCCGCCGCGGCCTCGGCCACGGAGAGGGAAGTGCCATGTGGTCCATGCGGCGGCTGGGGCGTGATGTGGTTCATGCGCGCTCCCTTGGCGGAACAGTTGGTAGTGGTGGCTTTAGCATAGCCTACCAATGCCCCACCACGCATCCCCCACTCGGTTTCTCGCCATCACTCGGCGGGAGCGGCCCCAAATCGTTCCACCAGATCCTGTCTCAGCCCCACGGCGCCCCGGAGATAGACATGGTGGATGGCGGACTGTGGCCGGTCGGTATTGTAGTGGAGGAGCACGCGAATGACCCGGGCGAGGGCACCGGGGACCGGAATCTCGCAGGCGCAAATGAGCGGCACGTCAATCCACCCTAACTGGCGTCCCGCGTAGGCGGGGAAGGCAGCGGTGAGATCGGGAGTGAGGGTGAACCATGCCGATGCAATCTGTGTCTGGTCGATCTGGTTCCGCTCGATCAGGGCCAGCAGAAGCTCCCTGGTTGCCGCATGAATCTCGCCGGCATCGTTGCTGTCCACCGTGGTGGCGCCTCGGATACCCCGCACCGCCATGCCTTACTCCTGTCCGTTCTCGACTACACTGTCCAGGCTTCTTTACTACCGCTGCTCAAAATAGGCGCGAATATCATCGAAGGTGAGGAAATGCTCGAAGGGGAGCCGCTGCTCTCGACAATACTCGGCCAGGTGGTCCTTGGCGAAAACGAGATCCGCCGCGTGCGCCGCCGCCCGATCCGAATACCCGTCACCGATAAAGACGAGGACATCCCCCGGCTCGCGCACTTGCTCGATCACGAAAGTCTTGTCGTTCCCATAATACTGGTCGGGCGATCGCTGCAGCAGGAAGTCCATCATCGGGACATCATCCACATAGCGGAGTGAGTTCGCGAAGGTCGGCAGGTGGTTCAACCCAGCCCGCTGGAGCAAGGGCTGGATGTAGAAGTCAAAACCATCGCTCACGATATAAAGGGGAAAACCCCGCTCCCGGCACATCTCGGCGAAGGAGGGGAAGCCGGGGTCGAGCCGTAACCCATCGAGGACCGCCGCGACCTCTCGTTCGCCTCCCTGAATCAGCGCCCATTGGGCCCGCGCCCGTTGCGCCGTGGTCATGGCGCCGGACGCCCATTCGCGGTTGATGCGGCGCCAGCCGTCCCGATCGGCCAGAGAGTCCAGGATGACTTGTTGCACGTCCGCCTCCGCCGCCGTGCCGTCGAAGTCGGTCACCATCACATACCGCGCGCTCACAGGGCCTCAAGCTTGGCGAAGGCCGTATCCAGGGTCTTTTCGACCGTCTTTCCCCGTCCGTCCTTAAAGCGCACCAGCACGATCCCTGGCTTTCCCTCCGCGTCCGTCTTGAGGACCGTACCCAGGCCAAAGACATTGTGCCGCACCTGCTCCCCCTCGACGAAGGTGACGGGTGGCCGCCTTGCCGCTGCCGGCGGCTCCGATTGGTTCCACTCGCTGGCCCGCGGCGGGATGAACCGGCGCGACCCCGCCCCCGCCAGCGACACCAGATGCTCGGGAATCTCACTGAGAAACCGGGAGGGTGGATTATTCTGCTCGCTGCCAAAGACCGTGCGCCGCCGGGCGTTGACCAAGTAAAGGTGGGTGCGGGCACGGGTGATCCCGACGTAGGCCAGACGCCGCTCCTCTTCCAGTTGGCGCGGGTCCAGCACGCTCCGGCTGTGGGGGAATAGACCTTCCTCCATGCCGGTCATGGCCACCACCGGATATTCCAGTCCTTTTGCCGCGTGCAGGGTGATAAGGGTCACGCGGTTCAGGGCTCGGTCATCGTCAGCCACATCGGGTGCGTCGGGGAGCTTGTCAGTATCCGCCACCAAAGCTACGTTCTCCAGCAACGCCAACAGACCTTCACGGGGCGGCAGGGCGGAGAACTGCAAGGCCAGCGACCGCAATTCCTGCACATTGGCCCAGCGCTCGTCACCTTCCTCGGTCCCATCGCGCAGCATGGCGGCATAGCCGGAGTCGGACAGCACGCTATCGAGCAATTCGAGCACGTTCACTTGATCGGTGAGCAGGGTCAAGCGATCGAGGAGGCGCCCGAACTCCTCCACCGCTTTCAGCCCGGCGGCCGCCATCCCCGGTATCTGGTCGACCTGATACACCGCGTCTCGTAGCGACCGGCGCTCCCGCGCCATCCACTGCCGCAAGCCGGCCAGCACCCCGGCACCAATTCTCCGCGGTGGGACATTAATGATCCGGTTCAGGGAGACTTCATCCCGTGGATTGGCCAGGCAGCGTAGGTAGGCAATGACATCCTTGATCTCGCGCCGTTCGTAGAAGCGAACGCCTCCGATCAGCATGTAAGGGATGCCCTCGCGCACGAATGCATCCTCCAGGGCGCGCGACTGGGCATTGGTCCTATACATCACGGCGCAATCCCGCCAGTCAATCTCGCCCTGCGCCCGCAGGCGACGGAACTCGTGGGCCACCAGCACCCCTTCGTGCAGCTCGTCGTGCGCTTGCAAGCGGTGTATTGGTACCCCGCGATCGTTCTCGGTCCAGAGCTTCTTGTCTTTCCGCCCATGGATATTGGAGACCACTGCGTGCGCCGCGTCCAGGATGACCTGGGTTGAGCGGTAGTTTTGCTCTAGCTTGATCACGGTGGCGGTCGGGTAGTCCTTCTCGAACTCAAGAATATTCCGGATGTCCGCCCCCCGCCACCCGTATATCGCCTGATCGTCATCGCCGACCACGCAGAGATTCTGGTGCTCTTTCGCCAGCAGCTTTACCAGGGAATATTGCGCGTGGTTGGTGTCCTGATACTCGTCGACCGAGATGTAGCGGAAGCGCTCGCTCAGGGCCTTGGCGCGTTCGGGATTGGCGCGCAGGAAAAGCACCATCTGGAGGATCAAGTCGTCGAAGTCGAGCGCGTTGTTCTCGCGAAGTTTCCGCTGATACCCGTCGTAGACCCGGCGGACGAACTCCTCGAAATAGGTTTGCGGCTCATAACGCTCCGGCGTGATCAGCTCGTTCTTCGCCTTGGATATGGCCCCGTGCAGGGCGCCGGGACTCGCCTGCTTGTCGCCGATCCCCAGTGAAGCCATCACCGACTTGATCACCGTCGTCTGGTCATCGCTATCGTAAATGGTAAAATTGTCCCGACCAAGCTCGCGCCATTCGCGGCGCAAGAGCCGCACGCACAGGCTATGGAAGGTGCCCACCACCACGTCCCGTCCCCCCGCGCCCACCACATGAGCCAGACGCTCCTTCAACTCGCCGGCGGCCTTATTGGTGAAGGTCACGGCAAGGGTCTCCCAGGGTCGGGCCCGCCCTTGCTCCAGCAGATAACCGATCCGTTGGGTGAGGACGCGGGTCTTCCCCGATCCGGCCCCCGCCAAAATCAAGAGTGGGCCGTCCACGTGCTCCACGGCGGCACGCTGCGAGGGATTGAGATTGAGCAGGCTGTTCAAGAAAGATGCCCCATGATGTGAAGGAGTGAGTAGCGGCGATTGGACCCTCAGTGTACCTGGCGGTCAGGGGCCGGGACAAGGAGTTGGCGCCGATTGGCCGATTGGCGGATGAGAACTCTTGCCCCATGAACCTTCGCGCCCGTATATTCCGAGCCATGAGCAGCACCGGCCGGCAGCGGCCAGATCGCTTCCGTTTGTTAGGGGTGGCCGTCGATCGGCTCACGGTCGCCGAGGCCGCCAACCGAGTGGAGGCTCTGATCGCGGCTGGCGGAGTCGGGCAGGTGGTAACGGTGAACCCCGAGTTCGTGATGGCCGCCCGGCGCCACCGGCAATTTCGCCGTGTCCTGAACCAGGCAGCGCTCGCGGTCGCGGATGGGATAGGTATTGTCTTGGCTGCCCGCATTCTCGGTGACTGCCTCCCTGAGCGGGTAGGGGGAATCGATCTGGTGGAGGCGGTAGCGGAGCGATGCGCCGGCTCGGGCCGGCGCCTGTTCCTGCTTGGGGGCGCGCCGGGTGTAGCCGAAGCCGCCGCCGAGGCGTTGCGGGTCCGCTTCCCCGCGTTGGTCGTCGCGGGCACCTACGCCGGCTCGCCGGAACCGAGGGATTTCCCCGCTATTCGGGCGCGGATCCACGCCGCGCGTCCTGATCTGCTTTTGGTGGCCTTTGGCGCCCCAGCCCAGGATCTCTGGATCGCCCGCCACCAGGGCGAATTGGCGGTCCCAGCGGCCATGGGCGTTGGGGGTGCCTTCGATTTCCTCGCCGGGCGCATTCGCCGGGCCCCTCGATGGATGCAACGCCTCGGTCTGGAGTGGTTCTATCGGCTGGCCCTCCAGCCCTGGCGTTGGCGGCGGATGCTGGCACTCCCGCGGTTTGGCGCCATGGTGGTGGCCTTGCGCCTGGCCGGCCGCCCCCGATGACCGGTGCCCAGGCCCCTCCGCGGGTGGCGATTCTCCATGATTATCTGGTGCAATACGGCGGCGCCGAGCGCGTGCTGGAGGAAGTGTGCGGCCTATGGCCGGAAGCTGATCTCTACACCACCTTCCATGACCGCCGGCGCATGGCCGAGCTGGGCTTTCAGGTACCCACGCCGATCCACGCCCTGCTCCCATCGTGGCTTCCTCACGGCGGACGCCTGGCAAAATGGTGGACTTTTGTCTACCCCCTTACCTGGCGCTGCCTCAACCTAAATGGCTACGACCTGATCATCAGCTCCAGTTCCTTCGCCGCCCATCACGCCTGCGTACCTCCGAACACACCACACATCAGCTATTGCCATTCACCGGCCCGCTTCCTCTATGGTCTCACCACCGAACTGAGTCACGAACGTATTCGGCGCCTGCTTCCCGGAGCGGGCCTCCTCTATCGCTGGCTGAGGCGGCTGGACCAGGCGGCGGCTAGGAGCGTCACCGTGTTCGTAGCGAACTCAGCCGAGGTTCAGCGGCGGATTGCCCGGGTCTACGGTCGAGAAGCGGTAGTGATCTATCCTCCGGTGGACACGAAGGCATTCGCGGCCACTGACCCCCAACCAGGGGAATATTTTCTCACCTGGGGCCGTCTGGTCGGCTCAAAACGAGTTGACCTCCTGATCCAGGGCGCCAACCTGGCGAAAGTGCCGCTGGTGGTCGCGGGAACCGGGCCGGCGGAAGCACGTCTCCGGCGCCTCGCCGGCCCAACTGTCAGGTTTGCGGGGCGGGTCACGGATCAGGAACGTCGGTGTCTCCTGGAACGGTGCCGCGCCGTGGTCGTTGCCGCCGAGGAGGATTTTGGCATGGTGCCAGTGGAGGCCATGGCGGGAGGCAAACCGGTCCTCGCCTATGGCGCGGGCGGCGTCCTCGAATCGGTGATCGCCGGCGAAACGGGTGAGTTTTTCGCCAAAAAGACACCGCGGGTGCTGGCCGCGCTCATGGCACAGTGGGACGATTCCCGGTATCCGCCGTGGCGATGCCGCGCGCGGGCAGCGGAGTTCGACCGGGATACGTTTCGTTCAAGGATGCGCGCCCTCGGAGAAACTTCTCTCGGTTCCCCCATTGCATCCGGGCCAAGCATCGGGTAGCATGGTAGGGACCACTGGGGGATCGTCTAGTGGTAGGACAGCTGACTCTGGATCAGCCAGCCGGGGTTCGAATCCCTGTCCCCCAGCCACAACCTAACAACCCACCTCAGCCCTGGAAGGCCGAAGTGGGTTGTTTGCGTCTGAGCTTCGAACCGAGCTTGAGAATGCGAGACGTCCAGGGACTGAGACTAGTCGCGGTTATTTTCTCGGCGGCCAAATCGGGCCACCAACTCCTCGGCGGTGGTCGGTGCCGGCTCCTCCGCTTCGTCCTCGGAAAAGGAGTAGAATCCCCGCGCGTCACCACGAACGTTACGCCACTCCTGGTCGTCCTGCTCGCGTCCCTTCCGTCCCCGATCCGAGCGGCGCGGAGGCCGATCGTCCTTGACGAAGTTGGTCGGACGTTCCGGTCCCGAGCGAGATCGCCGGTCGGGACGGTGCTCGGGCGGCGTTTCCGGGGTCCAGGCGGGCGCGGGCGCGGCGCCGGCCGGCCGCGGTGGGCGGGGGGCCATGGGGCCGGGACGATCCGGTCGCGATGACGGCGCCGAGGGTCGAGCCTCGCGCATACTGAGACTGACCCGACCGCGGTCCATGTCAACCTCGGCCACCCGAACCTTCACCACCTGGCCAACCTGAACCACGTCTTCCACTCGCTCGACGTAGCCCCCGGTTCCCAGTTGGGAGACGTGGACCAGACCATCCACGCCGCCAAGATCGACGAAGGCGCCGAAGGCCGCGATCCCGGTGACTTTCCCCTCACGCCAGTCACCGACCACCAGACTGGCCAGAGCCTCGCGCCGCCGGCGATCGCGCTCCTCGCGGGAAATATAGGGGGCGCGAATGGGTGCCGCCGGCCGAGCGGCTCCCTGGTCGGGGGCTGGCTGCGGCGCGGTCGGACGAGGAGCCGCGTCATCAGAGGCCGTCAGCGGCCTCGGTTCCTCTGGGCTGGTCGGCGGCGTGGCTGGTTCGGTGGATGTAGTCCGCTCTGACTCGATCGGAGATTGATTCGGCTCGCCATCTAGCGGCCGGTTAGGTGTTTCCGGATTGGACAAGACTCTTCCTTCTTTGCTTTCCACTCTATCTCAGTACCAGCACCAACACCAAGCATCCAACAGGATCCTACGCCGACAAGGGCCCGCGCCGCCAGTTGGTCACGCCCTTCGACGACGCACCATGCCACGGGTAGGGGGATCTTGCGATCAGTATAACACGCCGGTAAAGAGTTTCCTACCTCCCTGAGTGTCAAACGGATTGCACTTCTATCAAGTATCTTATTCTCCGGCGCCCACGCGATTGTACACGACCAGTCTTGTTCACGGGCCGCCACCGATGAGAAGAGGAATTATGGGAGCTGATCCGTACGAAGAGACCACGGGCGGGCCGCCCGGCAATCCCCTACCCCGCCTTCGTGAACTGGCATACAACCTGTGGTGGACCTGGCAGCCCGACGCGGTCGCGCTCTTCCGTGACCTGGATCCTGCCCAGTGGGACGCTACCGAGCATCGTCCCCTGGCGGCGCTCGCGCGTGTCACGCCAGATCGTTGGGCCGAGTTGGCGCGAGATACGGAATATCTGGCCCGTTGTCAAACGGTGCTCGCGCGCTTCGACCACTACCTGCATCCCACATCGACCTGGTTTTCGCGGACGCATCCGGGCGACGGCCGACAGATCGCCTATTTCTGCGCCGAGTTCGGCTTCCACGAGTCAGTGCCAATCTATGCCGGCGGCCTTGGCATTCTGGCTGGAGACCACTGTAAGACCGCCAGCGACCTTGGCATCCCGCTCACCGCGGTCGGCCTCTGGTATCCACGCGGTTACTTTCACCAGCGACTTGATGACGACGGCCATCAACTGGCGGAACCGGAAGTGATGCCTCTGGAGTTCATGCCACTCACCCCGGCGGGACCAGACGGAGCCGATCTGATCATCCAGGTTCCCCTGGGCGAGGAGGATCTGGCCGTCCAGGTTTGGCGGGTACGAGTAGGGCGAATTTCCGTCTATCTCCTCGATACCAACCTGGCCGAGAACCAGCCTGAGCACCGCGCCATTTGCGCCCATCTGTACGGCGGGGATCGGGAGACCAGAATCGCCCAGGAGGTAGTGCTCGGTATCGGAGGGGTTCGAGCCCTCCGTGCCCTAGGCATCGCGCCCACGATCTGGCATATGAACGAGGGTCACGCGGCCTTCATGGGCCTGGAGCGGATGCGCGAGTTCGTGAGCGCCGGCATGGACTTCACCGAGGCATGGCCCGCCCAGGCCAGCACGACGGTATTCACCACCCATACGCCTGTTCCGGCCGGAAACGAGATCTTCCGCGACGACCTGGCGGCCCGCTATCTTGGAAGGTTACCCGCCGGTCTGGGCCTGGATCTTCGCGGCATGCTCGATCTGGCGAACGAGGCGGGGGCGCCCCAAGGGACCTTCGCCATGACCCCCCTTGCCCTCAGGCTCTCGCATCGGGCGAACGGGGTAAGCGCGCTGCACGGCAAGGTCGCCCGCGCCATGTGGCAAAAGCAGTTTCCCGGCCTGACGGTCGAACAGGTGCCAATTACCTCGGTGACCAACGGCGTGCATACGGGCACCTGGATCGGAGATCCGTGGCGGAGCCTGCTGGACCAATATCTCGGCCAGGATTGGCTGGCCCACCCGGACGACCCCGACGTTTGGCAACGTCTCGATCAGCTGCCGGACTCCGCGCTCTGGAACGCCCATCTCTCGCTCAAGCACGCCCTGTTCACGCTGGCCAGAACGCGCGCCACCGGGCCTATGGCGGCGCTCGTCGCCGCTCTCGACCCCGCCGCGCTCACCATCGGCTTCGCCCGCCGCTTCGCGACCTATAAGCGAGCCACCCTCTTATTTCACGATCTCGACCGGATAGCCCGTTTGCTGACCGACCTTGGCCGTCCGGTTCAGGTGATCTTCGCGGGGAAGGCGCACCCGGCGGACGCGGGCGGCCAGGGGCTCATCCAGGCCCTGGTCCAACTCTCCCGGCAGCCCGCTCTGGCGGGCAAAGTGGTATTCCTCGAAGGTTACGACCACGCCCTGGGCCGCGCCCTGGTCCAGGGCGTGGATCTCTGGTTGAACAACCCGGAGCGGCCTCAGGAAGCTAGTGGGACGAGCGGCCAGAAAGCCGGTTTGAACGGCGTGCCGAACTGCAGCATTCGCGACGGTTGGTGGGACGAGGGATTTCAGGAGGGGAATGGCTGGGCCTTCGGGGGCGAGATTGGCGACGACTACGTAGACAGCGACCAGCTCTATACGCTCCTGGAGCGGGAGATCGTCCCACTCTACTACGATCGAAACGAGAGCGGCATATCGCCAGGATGGCTTGAGGTGATGCGGGCCTCCATGCGGACGGTTGGCCAGGCATTCAGCGCCGCTCGGATGGTGAAGGAGTATCTGGAGCGCATGTACCACCCTGCCTGAGGGCATCAACCTTCGCAAAACTCAGAATGGATTCGCCGCCGGCGGTAGGGGCACCCCTCGTGGGTGCCCCTACTACTACTCGCATGCTCACGCCCGCCAAAGGCCAGGTACGCGATCAACGTCCTCCGGCCAGGGCTATGCCGGCGGCGTCTCCCCACTGGTCGCGGGGGCAACCTCTTCCGGGGCAACAGGCTTCTCGGCGACCGGGGCTGCCGGGCGGACAGGCTTCTTGGGCGGCGGGGCCGAACTGGGCGCGAGAACAAGGGTCATCTGCCGCCCCTCGGAGATTACGTCCCGCTCGACCCGAGCCACCTCTCCTACCTTGGAGGCCATCTCAAGCAGCACTTTCCGGCCCCAGTCAGGGTGAGCCTGCTCGCGACCCCGCATGCGGAGGATCAATTGCACATGATCACCGTCTTGCAGCCACTTAATAATCGAGCGTTGTTTGGTCTCAAGGTCGTGCGGATCAGTCTTCGGGCGGAGTCGAACCTGCTTGAGCGTGATCACCTTCTGGTTCTTCCGCGCCTCACGCTCGCGCCGCGATTGCTCGTATTGTTGCCGGCCATAGTCTAAAATCCGGCAGACCGGAGGCTGAGCCAGCGGCGAAACCTCGACCAGATCGAGGCTACGATCGCGGGCCGCCTTCAGTGCGTCGGTAATGGACATCTGGCCGAGAGCGGTCCCATCGGAATCGATAACCAGCACGATCCGAGCGCGAATCTGCTCGTTGATACGGACCTGAGTTCCCCGCGGTCCGCGGCGATCCTCGCTTGGCCTCACCGGAACTCACTTCCCTGCATACCGCGTGCTTGCGCGTAGCACGACTTGCAATACACTGGTCGATCACCTCGCGGTTGAAACGGCACCATCGTCACCTCGCCACACTGCACACATCGAATCTCGGTCATTTGCCTCCGAGCCCATTTGCCGACCCCGTCGCGCGCGCTTTCCGTATCCCTGGAAAAGACGCCGGCCCGCGGCCCCCGTTCGAAATCATTAGGCCGCCGCTGGCTGCCGGTGACTGCCTGCATTGCCTTACGGCACGTCTCGCAGCGTTGAGGGGCATGCTGGAGTCCCTTGGTGAGGTAAAACTCCTGTTCACCTACGGTAAACACGAAGACAGTTCCACACTCCTTGCAGGTCAATTCCCGATCCTGGAGCATCGCTCGCTTCCCACTAGCACCGAACCAAAGGCAATCCGCGTGGGCTACACACGCCCTGCCCTGGGCCAACAGCCGGGCCGGGCTCACGCCTGACCTGGTTCATACGAGTATACCATAGCCTCGCGAAGGATCAGCGACGGTCCGGACTTTCGCCTCGGGCCCCCGGTTGCGCGCCGTTGCCGCTGACTGTTATCCTGCTAATTGCACCATTACTCCTGGCGCCAGATGAGGGAATCCGCCATGGTCTGTCCTCGCTGCACCTTGCTTCACCCAGCCGGTATCTACCGGTGTACCCATTGTGGGTTGAGTTTGCGCGGCCCATTCGAGGCGTTGTCGGCCCTGGCCACCGAGAACGCTCCCACCAGCATTGGCGTGGTCTCGGGTGTGTCCCTCTTGTCGTGCCTGGCCCTGGCCCTGATCATTCCCACCGTCGCCGCCATGGCTCTATCGATTGGCGCTTATGTCGGCATCATCAGCATCACCAATATCTGGCTGTCTATATACCGGGGCCATAATGGTGAGTGGCTACGAGGGGTTCGGGGAATCGCGTATAGCGGCGCCCTCTTGATCTCGCTGGTGGCCGAGGTTGCGCGCCTGGATAATTTGCAAACGATTCCCGTCCCGACCCTGGGAGGAACGCCGATCGCCTTGCCGGTGCCGTCGGCGACCGCCACGGAACTGCTCGCCGCCCTTCTTATCGTCCTGGACCCTCTTGTGCTCCGCCCGCTCGTCCATTGGATCGAAGAGGGAGTTGAACGAGGTGAAACTCCGACCTCACCTCCTGTCCCCTCCTGATCAGCGAAGGGCAATGAGCCGATCAACTACCATGGCGGCGAACAAGAGCGCCAGGTACAGATTGGAATAGATGAAGCAGGCACGCGCCCGCGACAAGCTCGCCTCGCGGAGCAACAAACCGGTTTGGAGAATAAAGTATCCGCCAAGAGCCAGAGCCATGACCAGGTAAAACCAGCCCATGGCCTGAGTCGCGCTCAGGAGCAGGGTGGACGCGACGAGGATTCCCGTATAGATAAAGATGTTCCACCGGGTCTTGTCCAGGCCGCGAACCACCGGCAGCATGGGGATACCGGCCTTGGTGTAGTCCTTTTGGGTCAGGATGGAAAGGGACCAGAAGTGGGGCGGGGTCCAGAGCGTGATGATCACGAATAATAGCCATGCCGGAAGCGCGATGTCGTCCCGGACGGCCGCCCAGCCCACGAGGGGCGGGATCGCCCCCGCGACTCCACCAATGACGATGTTTTGCGGAGTAAGGCGCTTGAGCCACAGGGTATAGATGACGACATAATAGAAATTGCCCGCGAGGGCCAGGACACCGCTGAGAACATTGACCCAGATCGCGAACACCAAGAAGGAAAGAGCGGTCAAAACCAGACCAAAAAGCAAGGCATTGATCGGCTTTAATCGTCCCGAAGGCAGTGGGCGCTTTTTGGTTCGGGCCATCAGACCATCTATATCTCGGTCGATGTAGTGGTTGAGGGCGCTGGCGCCTCCCGAGGCCAGTGCCCCGCCGAGCAAGGTAAGCAAGACCAAACGCAGTACCTGAACGTCACCCACGGGCCGCGTGCTGGTGGCGATCAGAGCCGCCGCCAGGGTCGTAATCAGGAGCAAGACCATAATACGCGGTTTGACCAGCATCAGGTAATCCGCGGCCACCGCTCGCCATTGGGCAGCGGTACCGAGCTTGGCCACCGGAATTCCCTCGCGCAAACCGGCGCGGGGAGTCGGCTCCACCACGGAGCTCACAGACGACTTCGTCCGCTTTGGCGCCGCGTCTCCCAGGTCATTGTCTTCTCCCATTCTCTTGCTGCGTGCGTGTCCCGGTCGTCGAGCGTGGTCCTCGTCTTTCAGGAGATGGGAACGGTTATGTAAAATAGCGCGAACAAAACGACCCAAACCGCGTCGACAAAGTGCCAGTAGAGGGTCGCCGCGTGGAACACCATATCATTCCCCTGATGGAACTTCCCCTTCAAAGTACCAATTAGTACGGTCAGAAGGAAGATCACGCCGCCAGTCACATGGGCGCCGTGGAGACCAGTCAGCAAAAAGAAGGTGGAACCATAAGTCTGGGCGCTGAAGGCGACATCATGCAGGTGTTTATACTCATAGGCCTGACCGCCCAAAAAGGCGACCCCCAGGATGATGGTGACCACCAGGAGAACCAGGGTCCGCCGCACGTTGCCCCGCCGTAACGCTTGATAGGCGAAGTGCATGGTCACGCCGCTGCTCAGGAGCACCACGGTGTTGACGGTAGGCAACGGCCAGTTAAACCGTTCATAGTACTGATGCACTCCATGAGCCAGCCCAGGGATGAGCGGGGGCCATACCGGGGCGGCCCGGCGGACATAGAGATACATGAAAATGAGACTGCCGAACAGGGCCATCTCGGAGGTCAAGAAGCACATGATCCCAAGAAAGCCGTTGCTCAGGCCCGTGTTCGTTTGGGCTTTCTTGTGCGTGGGCACCACCGCGCTGCCGGCGCTCATTCGCAATCCTTCCTCTCCTGTAAGCTACTCATGGGTGGGCGACGCGGGGAGATGGACGGTGTCGTCCGGAACCCCGAAGTACGGCGCCGGCAGGGTGTAGTCGTACGGCAGTGAAGTGATCACCGGTACGGTAGCGAAGTTTCCATGCGGCGGCGGCGAGGCGGTGGCCCACTCGAGGGTCCTTCCACCCCATGGATTGGGAGGGGCCTTCTCTCCATGCACCAGGCTGTTCGCCGCGTTGTACATGAAGATCAGGAACGAGGCGCCCAGGACGAAGGCCGAGAGACTGATAAACAGGTTCCAGATACCGAATTGCGGATCGTAGTCGGCCACCCGCCGCGGCATCCCCAGTAAACCAACGATATGCATGGGGAAAAAGGTGGTATTAAAGAAAATGTACATGCACCAGAAATGCAGCTTGCTCAACCGCTCGTTCAACATGCGCCCGGTCACCTTGGGCCACCACATGTAGATCCCGGAGAAAATCCCGAATACGCTGCCGCCAAAGAGTACGTAGTGCAAATGCGCCACCAGGAAATAGGTACCATGCTCATGAAGATCCACCGGGACCGAGGCCAGCATGATGCCGGTGATGCCGCCCAGGGTAAAGGTGGAGACAAAACCCAGCGCGAACAGTAAGGGCGCGTCCAGCCGCAGCTTCCCCTCGAAGAGGGTCGCCACCCAGCTAAAGACCTTGATCCCTGTCGGCACCGCGATAATCATCGTGGTAATCATGAAATAGACTTCGAGCCAGGGCTGCACGCCGCTGGTGAACATATGATGGGCCCAGACCAGGAAGGCAAGCAGGCCGATGGCCATGGTCGAATAGGCAATGGCCTTGTATCCGAAAATCGGCTTCCGCGAAAACACCGGAATAATTTCGGAGACAATCCCCATGGCCGGCAGGATCATGATGTAGACCGCCGGGTGGGAATAGAACCAGAACATATGTTGCCAGAGGAGCACGTTCCCACCTTTGCTCGGCTCGAAGAACGGCGCCCCAAACAGAATCTGCATCAGCTGCACCGAGAGCCCGCCCGCCAGAGCCGGGGTCACGACGAGGGTCAGAATCACCGTCACCAACATCGCCCAGACAAACAGAGGCAGGCGGAACCACGACATCCCTGGTGCTCGCATGTTGACCATGGTGACCAGGAAGTTAATCGCGGTGATCGTCGATGATACGCCAACCACGATCACGCTAAGCAGCCAGCAGATCTGTCCATAATCGTGAGACAAGCCGAAAGGGGTCTGGGTACTGATCGGAGGATAGGAGGTCCAACCAGCCTGCGCCGCTCCGCCAAAGAGGAAGCCCGCGAACATAATGATCCCGCCGGGCGGGAACAGTAGATAGCTAATCAGATTGAGGCGGGGGAAGGCAACGTCTCCAGCCCCGATCATCAAGGGCATCAGGTAATTGCCGAATCCTCCCACCAGAAATGGGATGGTGAAGAGGAAAATCATCGCCGAGCCATGGACGGTGGAAAACTGGTTAAACACGTCGGGGGCGAGCACCTTGCTCCCAGGCTGCGCCAAGTTAAGCCGCATGGCCTCCGCCAGCAAGCCGGCAATGATAAAGAACACGAACCCCGTGATCATATAGTTGATCCCGATCACCTTGTGATCGGTGCTGAAAATATGCCGGCGCACCCACGACTGCGAACCATGTTGGGCGTGCGCGTCGTGGTGACTATCCAGCCCCAAGGCCGTTGCTGCCATGCCAGGAACCTCCCGACCCCTCTGCTCTCCGCTTCGCCGCCGGATAGGTACCCGGCGGACCCAAATCAGTTGTTCTTGGCGCCCTGATCGATCCAGGCGGTAATCTTAGCCAGTTCAGCCGTCGACAGGTAGGGGCCGCCCAGCGGCATCCGATTCCCGCCAGGGTACGGTCCCGTGGTCCCGGTAATCTGCCACAGCACGCTTCCCTTATGATTGCCCGCTTTGATAATCGGCCCGGACACGATGTTCCCGCCTTTGAGCAACCCCTGGTAGGTACCGAGGTCGAGATTCGCCAGATGGGTCGCGATATGGCAGGCGGCGCAGTGGGCGGTGAAGATTGGTTCGATATCCTTGCTGAAGGAGAGATTGGTCGTTGGAGCCGAGCCCGAGTTTGCTTGCTGTTGTTGCTTCACCCAGGCCGCGAAATCCTTCTGGGACATCACGAAGAGCTTCGCGTACATTTCCGGGTGACCAACCCCACAGAACTCGGCACAAATCAGGCGGTATTGGCCCACCCGTATGGTCTTGAAATGCATTTCGGTGGGATACCCCGGTACCGCGTCCTGCTTGACCCGAAACTCCGGTACCCAGAAGGAGTGGATGACGTCATGGGCGTGCAGTCTAACCGTGACCTCGCCCAGCGGCATGTGGCAGGTGCCAACTTCGGTAATCCCATACTTGGGATGGTCGCATTCCCACTGGAATTGGCTGGCCTGCACGTTGATGATGTATGCCTGCTTGGGGATGGCGACGATATCGACGTAGACCTTGAAGCTCATGGCCGTCAGAACAATCAAGAAAATCACCGGAATGACCGACCAGACGATCTCCAGGCGGGTGTTCCCGTGAATATCGGACCCCAGCGCGTCCTCGGGCTCATCCTTCCGTCGCCGGTAGTGCAGGCAGAAATAAAGGAGAAACCCTTGCACGATGAGAAATACGGCCACGCTGGCCACCAGCATGAACTTAAAGAGAAAGTCTATGCTCTGGGCGTGATCCGTCGCCTCGGGCAGCGCGCCGGTGAGCGGCGTGACGATAATCCAGGCGCTGACCACGACGAAGATAACCACCAGGATGGCCGAGACGCGGGCGAGGTTCATGGTCGTATCGCAACCTCTCTACCATGCGGACGCTGACGAGGGGCGCCGCAAGTCCAGTCAAGCTCATCATTACTACATGTGGGCGCGAGCCACTGCCCGCACGATACCATCCGCGGTTGGGGCTTCCGCGGCCGGCGGCGAGCCGCCTGGCGCGGCGGTGAGGGGCTGATCCCGCCAGTGCTGTTGCCTATGCTACCCACTGGCCCCTTTGTCCGTCAACCGTCAATCCGGAGATTCCCCCCTGTATTTTCCCTGCCCGTCCTCTGGCGAGCAAGGCAAGCTTCACGATCCGCCGAAGATATTCAGCGGCAGCACGAAGGAGACAACCCAATTCGGGGCGTCGACAATCTCACTGATTTTGAGATCGCCCGCCACGGAACAGAGCGTGTATGCATCAAGCGGCGGCAGATCCCGCGTCCGTCCTAAATAGGTGATCATGCCGCGCACCGCGTCACGCGCGGCCTCCATGAGGTCTGGGCCAATGCCCGTGGTCGCATGGTATCCTTCCTCCCGCCCGCAGCGAACCAGCGCCCCCGGCAGCGAGTATTCGGGTTGGCTCAAGGTGAAATCCCGGTGGAGCGTAAAACTGACCGTGACGCTCGCGGCGGTTTCGATGGCCGTGCCGCAGACCTCGCCATCACCTTGCGCGGCGTGAGCGTCACCGAGGGAAAACAAGGCGTTCTCCACCTCGACCGGCAAAAAGAGGGTGGTGCCGGAACGCATGAAGCGAATGTCCATGTTGCCGCCAACTCGCCGGGGCGGCAGGGTAGCATGCTGGCCCGGTTCCCTGGGAGCAACCCCGATCACCCCGATAA
>DATLQX010000124.1:0-18846 GCA_035534995.1 Chloroflexota bacterium
GTCAGCAAGCGTTGCACGCCGTCGGGCGCCGCCTCGCCCATCGCCTCAGCCAGCTGCCAGCCGTTGCGGCGTTCCACTCCCACCAGCACACTACGCAGATAGCGCTGAAGGCGCCGCCGCACTTCCACCCGCCGCGCCCGCCGGCTCAGCCAGCCGCTCAAGCTGTGCAATTCCCGGCGCCATTCCGTCACTTCGTTGAGGGCCACGCCCTCGGTCCCCGTCGCCATCAGAGAGTCCTCCTCTCTTCAGTCTACCTGAGTAATCTGCGGCTGGAGTACTAAGGGGTAAACTGAAATCGATCAGCAGTGAGCGCTATCCTCCCATGGAGGCCCGGCGCCATGAAGGAGATCCCATGAAAGCCGCTGTGTCGCGGACCGAGGATCAGCATGACGATGCCGCCCTTACGGCCTTGATGAATAGCGCGGCTCGTGCCCTGGAAGAAGCCGGCCTTACGGCGCAAGATCTGATTGATGAGTTGCCGGAGATCCAGGAAGAGATGCTGCGCCAGGATCTTGGCGACGCGTTTGTGAACGAGTTGCGTCGTATGCATGCCGCGCTCTATCGCGAGTAGATGTCGCCGCTACCCGTGATGTCGGCACCGATACCGCTTCGGTTGTTCCTTGATGCCGGCGTCGTAATCGATGGCTGCGCAAATGCTTGGGGAGCATCCAAAGCACTCCTCATTCTGGCCACGCGACAGTCATTTTTCACCATTGTGCTCTCAGACTTGATCGATCGGGAAATCCGAGGCGCGTTAACACGCAAAACGATGCAGTTGACGGCAGTTGGAGTGCGGGATCATCTTTCCGCCTATCATGGTTGGCTGGATCGAGTCCGAACTGAGCGCGTTCCGGCGCCAACGGCGGAGACTATTCTTCGCTATACGCCGCAGGTGTTACCCGTTTTGCGCCATGTTAACGACCTCCGAGCGGCAATCTGCGCGATAGAGGCTAAACCGGATTGGGTACTCTCGACGAATACCGCGCATTGGGGATCCGCCCTGGCCGCGCGCACGGGGCTGCGAATCGCGCATCCTTGGGATCTTCTGGAGTATCTCTGCACTTCCAAATCGTGATCTGGGGATGCAACCAAGCCGGTTGGTATTATTTCCGCGAACGTGAGATGCCCTTTGGGAATCGAGAGCGCGTGGTGCTGGAGCCGGAGGTAGTGGTCGCCACTAACCAAGGACACTCAGTTGAGCAGCGGGATCCTGATCGAGTTGCGGCACCGATGCAGGCAGGAGCATAGTTAATGAGCGAGTTCAGCGATAGTTACCACCTCTGGAACTCAACGGTGGACGCTGCCGTACGTCTGGCGCGTACCGTTGGTCGCTATGCTCTGGTCATCCCGCCCATTGGAAGGAACGTCCCCTTCTTCATCGAAGGTATTGATGAGGTAGGAGGACCGATGGACGTGGTACTGGAGCACAATCCCGGCATACTCGTCCACTATGCCTTTGGGGACGACCACGGCTGTTGGATCCGCGTCTTTGAGCGTGCGGATGCCTTGGCCATCCTGTCGTTTGTGCGACCCGGCGATCGACGCCCGGACCAGCGCCCCACAAGTATTAACGCCGAGAATATGGCACCGGCGCTTGCAGTTCTGATCGAGCATGGGGTAATCGGGGTGGACATCAGAAGGCGGCTTCCTCGCCTTCATCGGGAAAGTCCGGAATATCGGCAAGGTTGTCGACGATCTCGAGTGGTTCGATTCGCTTGGGCATGGATCTACGATCCCCAATCGCTGCTAAACGTGGCACCGAGCAGGGAGAGTGCGCTCGGATCGCGCACCAGGACGCCGAGTTCGCGGTTCCGGTCCAGGGAGGCGGCGGAGATGTTTTCGCTGCCCACGAAGGCCCACCGGTTGTCCACCAGGATCAGCTTGGCGTGGATATACGGCTTCTTGACCAGACGCACGACGACCCCGCCCACCTGGATGCGGGCGATCCCGCGCGTGTTGCTCCGGTCGCCGGCGTTGCTGATCAGGCGCACTCTTACGCCACGCTTGGCGGCGGCGATCAGCGCGGTTTCCAGGCCGGTATCTTGTACTTCCTCGGCGTAGAGTTCGATTGTATGGCGGGCGCGGCCGATCAGGGCGGTCAGTTTTGCCCTGCTGTCCAGGGGACTGAGAATGAGATCGGGGTCGTGGTTGAGGTACGGCTTGCCAATCCAGTCGGCGTTGAAGATCGCTTCCGTGGTTGCCACGTCGGTGGGATTCTGGTCCACGATCCCGAATTCGCGGTTCTTGCTGAAGGCGGAGGCGGAGAAGTTGAGGGTGAGAATATAAGCGGTGGCGCCGTCAATTACCATGCTTTTCTCGTGGGTGAGCGCGTAGCGGCGGCTGGCCCAGTGGACGGGGATACCGGCGGCATCGAGTTGATCGTAGGCTGATTGATTGGTGCCGGGACCGCCGCCGTCTCCGAAGGGATAGTGCTCAAGAATGACCCGCACCCTTACCCCTTTGGCCTGCACGTACTCCAGATCGTGAATGATCGTCTTATTGGTCAGGATATACATGGTCAGATCGAGGGTACGCGCGGCGGCGCGGATCGGGCGGGTAAGCCACCTCGTCCCTTTATGCGGCTCGCTATAGACCCGCACCCCATCCACCCCATTCCCCAACGAGTCACCCGAGGGTACGCCGGCCGTGGCCGGCGCGGCGGCGATCGGCGCCGGGACAGGCGAGGCGGTGGAGTGGGCGCCGCAACCGGTGACCAGGACGAGCGGGGCGCAGGCGAGCCACGCGCGCCACCTTCTCATCGCTAATGAGCGGTCTGGCTGCCGACGATGATTACCAGGATAATGCCGTTGTTGCAGGCATGGACGAGCATACCGGGGAAGAGCGAACCGCTCCGTTCATAGAGCCAGGCCAGCACCAGTCCCATGACCGTGAAAGGAATGAAGAGTACGAGGGTAAAGTGCATGCCGGCGAAGACCAGGGCGCTGACCAAGGCGGCGGCACCCATGGGCATGGTGCGCCGCAGACCCTGATAGAGCACGCCGCGGAACAGCAACTCCTCGGCCAGCGGGGTCAAGATCACGCCGGTCCCGATACTCAATACGTCGAGACCGGGCTGCTGAGCGGAATCAATAGTGGTCGAGGTGAGGACGGTGGGCCAATGCGCGGCAGGGCCAAAGATCGCCACCATGCCGTGAAACATCACCACGTCGGCGAAGAGGAGGAAGGCGAAAATGAGTGGGACCGCCGCCACCCATTGCCAACCAGCCGCGCGGAGGCCGAGCATCCGCCAGTCGCACCGATAGCGTTTGACGATCAGCATCCACATTAGCCACAAGAGAAGCAGAAAAAACGCCAGTTGGACAATGGTGCTGATCAGATCCTTGGTATTGGTGTCGTGGGCATCGGCGGATTGCAGCTCGAAAAGGCCCAGGGTGACGATCAGCGAGGCCAGCAAGAAGGCCAGCCCAGCAGCCAGAATGGCGAAGGCATCCCGCGCCTTCCAGGGCACGGGCGGCCGACGAGTCGCGGCCACGGGGAGCGGCGCGCGGGCGCCAAGGGCGATAGCCCGCCGCCCGTAGGAGCTGAACATGGACATGCCCGCTACCTACTTCCCCCGTCCAGAGCTCAACACCGGTGGGGCCGCGCCGGCCCGCCTAATCCGTATGCTCCATGATGTACTCAATGGCGTCGCCGACGGTCTTAATCCCCTCGGCGTCCTCGTCGGAGATTTCCAGCTTAAACTCCTCCTCCAGCGACATGATCAATTCGACCAGATCGAGAGAGTCGGCGTTCAGGTCTTCCTGGAAGCTGGCACTGGGCACCACCTGGGCCTCTTCAACCCCAAGTTGCTCGGCGATAATGGGCCGCAACCGATCCTCAATTGCTTGCGCGTCTGACACAGTCTCTACTCCTCCGGAATCTTACTCATGGCCGCTGGCTGCCGCTGGGGCGGCCCCATGCCGGTCCAGCACATCCCCCAGAACCCCGTTGACAAAACGACTGGAATTATCGCCGCCAAACTGCTTGGCCAACTCCACCGCCTCGTTGATGACCACTTTTGGTGGGGTCGCCGGCACATGCAGCAATTCGAAAATCGCCAAACGTAACACCGCGCGATCCACCGGCGCGATCCGCGCGACGGGAAACATCGGCGCGGACCCTTGCAGCAGGGTATCTAGTTCTTCGCGTTCTTGCAAGACGCCCCGCACCAGGTCGCGCGCGAAGGCAACCACGGACGCGCTCGCCTCTCGCTCCGAGGCCCAACGGGTCACCACATCTTGCGGGTCGTGATCGACCGCGTCAATCTCATAGAGCGCCTGGAAGGCAATGATGCGCCCCAGGTGCCGGTTAGCGGCCATTATTCGACTCCCTGGATGTACACATTTATGCCGCGAACCGTCATGCCGAGCATGTCGTGTACCGCCTGCACCACCGCGTGCTGGACCTGATTGCCCACCGCCACCATGTTCGCTCCATGGGCCACCACCACGTAGAGATTGGCCTGCACGGCATTATCCCGTACTCGCACCACCACTCCACGGGTCGCTTCCGGGGTCGGCCGATTGAGCAGCCTGCGATGCGGAGTCTCGGCCATGGCGCGAATGCCATTGACCGAGCGGGCGGTCAACTGCACGATGGTGGCCAACACCTCGGGCGCGATGCGAATGGTGCCCGTCGCTTCGCTGATCAACTCTTCCGCGCCTCCTCGGCCTTCCGTTCTCGGTCGGCCGCCAACATGGTTTCAAGATACCGAGTATGTACGTCGCCGGCACGAAAATGAGGGTCCGCCATGATCCGGCGCTGGAAGGGAATCAAGGTCGTCACCCCTTCGATGCGATATTCGGCCAGGGCCCGATCCATGCGGGCAATCGCCTCCGCGCGATCCTTCCCCCAGGTGAGCAGTTTGGCCAGCAGCGAATCATAATACACCGGAACGGCATATCCCGCATAGAGATGCGATTCCACCCTCACTCCCGGCCCTCCCGGCGCCAGGTACTCGCTCACCGTCCCGAAGCGCGGCTGAAAATCATCCTCGGCGCTCTCAGCCGTGATTCGGCACTCAATCGCGTGCCCTCGCAGGGTAACATCCTCCTGCTTGATACTCAAGCGTTCGCCCGCCGCGACCAGAATCTGCTCCTTCACCAGGTCCACCCCGGTCAGCAGTTCGGTTACGCCGTGCTCCACTTGAATCCGGGTGTTCATCTCGCTAAAGTAGGCGTGCCCATCGGCCCACAAAAACTCCAGGGTTCCGGCATTGACGTACCCGATCCGGGCCGCTCCCTTCGCCGCCAAGCGCCCCAGCTTCTCGCGCTCCTTGACACTGAGCACGCTGGGCCCTTCCTCCACCACTTTCTGGTGGCGGCGCTGCAGCGAACATTCGCGGTCGCCCAGGTGGATCACGTTTCCATGCCGGTCGGCCATGAGCTGGATCTCCACATGACGGCAGCGAGCCAGATACTTCTCCAGATAGAGAGCGCCATTGCCAAAAGCGGCCAGGGCCTCCGCCTGGGCGGTCATAAACTCCAGTGACAAACCTGACTCGTCGAAAGCCACCCGGATGCCGCGTCCTCCCCCTCCGGCCACTGCCTTGAGGATCACCGGGAAGCCGATCTCCGCCGCCAGGGTCTGGGCGTCCTCCAGGCCGCGCAAGGGCGCGTCACTCCCCGGCAACACCTCAAGACCGGCCCGGCGCATTTCCTGCCGGGCCTGCGCCTTATTGCTCATGGTCCCTATTACCCTGGCCGGGGGACCGATAAAGATCAGGTCCACCTTCTCGCAGACCTCGGCAAAATATTCGTTCTCGGCCAGAAACCCGGTGCCGGGGTGGATGGCGTCGCACTCTTTCATCAGGGCGGCGGTGATCAGATTAGGAATGTTGAGATAGCTCTTGGCCGGAGGAGCGGGCCCAATACACACAGTCTCGTCCGCCAGTTGGGCCGGCAGCGAGGCCCGGTCCACGTCGGAGTGCGCCAGCACCGTCCACACCCCCAGGTCGCGGCAAGCGCGGATAATGCGGAGCGCGACTTCTCCGCGGTTGGCGATCAACACCTTTTGGATCACGGTTTGGTCTCTACCCCTCCCGCCGAATCAATCAGTGCACCGATCGCCAGGGTCTCGATCCCCGGCAAGACGCGGGCGGCCAGTCCGGCCACCACGTTGCCGGGGCCGCTGTCAACCCACAGGTCGGGCGCCCACTCGCCCAGTCTCCGAATCGACTCCACCCAGCGGACGGGCGCCGTGACCTGACGGATCAGTTCTTCCCGTATCTCCGCCTCCGTGCCAAGGGGAGCGGCGGTACTGTTGGCGATCACCAGGAAGCGGCAGGGGGAGACAGGCACGCGCTCGATCTCGGTCGCCAGTTCCTCCACCGCTGGGGCCATCAAGGGTGAATGGAAGGCTCCCGCTACCTTGAGCGGGATGGTCCGCCGCGCGCCCTGGGCTCGCGCCAGGCTCGCCGCTCGTTCGAGGGCGGCCAGGCCGCCCGCGATCACCTGCTGTTCCGGACTGTTATCGTTGGCCAGCACCACCACTTCCTCGGGACCGGCGTCCGGGCGCGATGCCTCGGCGCAGATTGTTTCCACCCGCGCTCTGTCCATCCCGATAATGGCGATCATCCCACCCGGCGTCCGATCCGCCGCTTCTTGCATCAGCCGTCCACGCACGGCTACCAGGCGCGCGGCATCCTCAAGCGACAGAGCGCCCGCTGCCACCAGAGCCGTATATTCACCCAGACTGTGGCCGGTGGCGCCGACCACCTGATCGGCCTCGCCGGAGCCCTGCCGCCACGCCTGATAGAGGGCCAGGGAGCAGGCGAACACGGCAGGCTGCTGCTGGCGGGTTTCCCGCAGGCGCTCGGCCGGCCCCTCGAAGCAGATCTGGCTGATCGGTTCCCCGAGGGCGGCATCAACGCGGGAAAACACCTCGGCGGCGGCGGGGTAACGCGCGACGGCCAGGCGCCCCATACCGACGTATTGGGATGCCTGGCCGGGAAAAAGCAACACGATCCGCTGGGTCACCGTCCGCGTCCGCGCGCCGCGGTCATCGCTCCTGGGCGCCTCCGCGCGGATTCGTGGTCTTCTCCTTGAAGTCTATGTACTGACGGCCCTTGTAGGTGCCGCAGGTAGGACATATCCGGTGGCGCACCTTGGGTTGGCGGCATTGGCGGCACACGTTCAACTCCGCCAACTTCAAGCGCAGATGTTGTCTCCGGTCACCCTGTCGGGCGTGCGACGTGCGTTTTTTGGGGACTGCCGGCATGATTCCTCCTTCAAAGGCTGGCGGGATGCCGGAGGCATGGGCGCCCGGCAACTGAACTCGATCTGAATCATACGCGCCCGACCGGTAGCGGCCGGGGCTGGGATCCTAGTGTATCAGTTTAGCAGACTACGTAAAGCGGCGAAGGGCTGGTTGCCTTCCTGGTCCTCCACGCAGGGGCAGGGCCGCAGATTCCGGTTGCCGCCGCACACCGGGCAGAGGCCGGCGCAGGTAGGAGTGCAAATGGGCTGGATCGGCAGGCTGGCAAGGATGTTCTGACGCAGGGCCTCCGAGAGATCCAGAATGTGATTGCCGTCGATCGTGAAGGTCAGATCATCCACCGGCGGTGGGAGCGGCGCTCCCGTGTGGACCTCGACCGATGGGGCGAACTCCTCCTCGAAATGAACCCGAATGGGGGCCGTGAAAGGTTCGACGCAGCGTCCGCACTCGAGCACCACGGTGCCCTCGGCATCGCCTCGGGCCAGAATACCGGAATCGATCCGGTCGAGACGGACTCGCCCACCGGTCAAGGTCACGGTAAGCTCATCGTCCAGTTGCAAAGGCTGGTCGGTATCGATGGGGTGAATACGAGTCGTACCGACCGGCCACTTCAGCAGTTGGGCCACATTGATTTGCATGGGAAAGCTACCTCCTGGGCTGTCCTTGGGATCGGTACCGTCTACTCCACGGGCTCCCCCTCGCCGCGCAGGGCCTCTATCCCGTTGCGGACCGTGTGTAGGGTATTGGTGAGTTGCGTTTCCAGCCCCACCAGGCTGTTGAGGGCATATTCATCGGCACGCGCCCGAACGTCTCGCGCCTCTTGATGCGCGTCGTCAAGGAGTCGACGCGCCTCGCGTTCGGCGGTTCGGTACAGGGCTTGCTCCTGCACCATGTCCAGGGCTTGCGCCTGCGCTTGCGCGATCAGCCGTTCGGACTCCGCTTTCGACTCACTTAACATGGTATCGCGATCGCGCAATACCATCTCGGATTCGCGCATCTGTTCCGGAATGTTCTCGCGAATACTCTCTATGATCTCCTGGATTTCGTTCTCGTCCACCATGCATCGTGAAGTGCCCGGCATGTGCCAGCCGGAACGGACAGCCTCCTCCAGGCGATCCAGTATATGTAAGATGTCTATGAGATGGCCTCCTTCCCTGCCGAACCCGCCGATGTCATGGCGCGTTCTGTCTGAGCCCCGCCAGACGCGGCGCCACCGGCGGTGGAACTAGATTGGCCACGTTCCCACCCAGCCGCGCAATCTCCTTGATCCGGCTGGAGCTGATGAACATGAGATGTTGGCTGCCGATCAAGCAGATCGTTTCCAGCGAAGGAGCAAGCATCCGGTTGGCAAGCGCCATCTGGAACTCCCCCTCGAAGTCCGAACCGGCCCGAAGCCCACGCACGATTACTTCGGCCCCGATCCTTACCGCATATTCTACCATCAGCCCGGTAAATCCCTCCACGCGAACGTTGGTAAGATGGGCCGTGGATTCAAGAACCATGGCGATACGCTCGTCCCACGAGAAGACGACGCGCTTATCGGGGTTCTTGTAGACGGCGATCACCACTTCGTCGAAGAGCGTACAGGCACGGGTGGCGAGGTCCAGGTGTCCGTTGGTCATCGGATCAAAACTGGCGGGGAAGATGGCGCGTTTCACTCCTCGTCCCCTTCTTCTCGCGCTTGCCAGAAGCTGACCGCGCTATCGCCATATTCCCGCGTGCGGACGAAACGGAGCGGCCCCACGTCACCGTGAACCGCTACCCGAGGACTGTGCTCCAGCATGACGATTCCATTCGGCGCCAACAGCCGATGCACGGTTGGTGAATCAACCAACCCCGGCCCCTCGGCATCCATGTAGGGCGGATCCGCCAGTATTAAATCATACGGCCCGGTCAGTGTCGAGAGGACTTGGTGTACCGAGGCTTGAATTACCCGCCCGCGCGCCGCCAATCGGGTATGGGCCAGGTTTTCCCGGATCACCGCGCACTGGGCGGGGCGCCGCTCCACGAAGTCGCACTCCAGGGCACCCCGGCTGAGCGCCTCGATGCCCAGGGCGCCCGTACCGGCATAGAGGTCCAGCACGCGCGCGCCCTCGGTGTAGGCGGCCAGGACGTTGAACATGGCCTCGCGCACCTTATCCGCCGTGGCTCGCGTCCCTTTGTCCAGCGGTCCCTTGAGGTGTGCTCCACGGGCAGCCCCGCCAATGACCCGCATTGCCCGTCCTTCCCGTTCGCCGTCTTGGTGTTCTCGTGGCCGCCTTGACGGCATCTCGAACCTGAGTGTACAACCGCAGGGGGTTGTAGGCCCGTGAACAGCGTAGGAAGGCAGTAGCACGAATGGCACGATTTCGGTCTTGGTGCATCGCGATCGTCCTCGTGTTGATCGCTCTCTGGATTGTCACTCCGATGGCGCGGAGCATGTGGCTCCTGCGTGATGCCCAACATCCCATGGAGAGCCCACCCATGATCGCGGGCTACCAGGCGATTGACGCCCACTTCTACACCAGCGATGACAGTACGGCGAGCAATTATAACTCGGATCCCAACCCCATCCCTATCGCCGGCTGGCTGGTGGTAGCCCATGCCAACGCCCCCACGGTCATCCTCCTGCCCGGCTGGAAGGCCGACCGGACCTCCATGCTCCAGTACGCCAACTTTCTGATCGGCGGCGGCCTGAACGTCCTGCTGATCGATTTGCAAGGGACCGGACATAGCGGCGGCTCATTCAGCCTGGGGTTCTATGAGCCTACCGACGTCAAGGCGGCGGTCAGCTATCTCGACACCTATCAAGGGCTTACCAATCACCATTACGGGGTGCTCGGCGTCTCCTTCGGCGCCGGAGTGGGGATCGCCACGGCGGGCGGCAATGGGAACCAATACCCCGGTGAACCCGAGATCAACGCCATCGTGGCCGATAGTCCCTGGGCCACCCAGGACGCGACGATCAACCGCCTGAATCAGATCACTGTCCTCGGTCAGTCAATCCCCTTCCCGCGCACCTGGCGGTTTTTTGGTCATGCCCTGCCGCCGGACGCCTGGTGGACGATCAACGAGACGATTGGCGGTTCGCCCGATACGCGGAGCGCGCTCCTGGGGGCCAAAAACCTCCAGCCGAACCAGGCGCTCTTGATTATCCATAGCGTGAATGACACGGATCCCACGACCACCCAGGCAGATGCCCAGAAGTTGTATGCCGCCGCCCCGGTGAAGCACAAGGAACTGTGGCTAGCTCCGCTGGGCGGACATGCGGGGGCGCTTGACGCCCAGCCGCAAGAGTACTCGGCGAAGGTGTTGAGCTTTTTCAAGCGCTATCTGGTCAACCTCAAGGACGCTCCCGTCCCCACGATCTCGCCGGGGAATACGGGGGGGTTCGGGCACTGAGGAACTAGCGGCTGCCAACCGCCGACTGAGGTCGGCTGGCAGGGATGGGGCGACTGTGGTCGCACAGGCCCCGGCACCACAGTGCCCCCGTTTCTGCCAGGGGACCACGGTCCTCGGATGGATCGGTCGGATCGGTCGGATCCGTCCGATTCTCCCCTCAGCCGCCGACCGGCTCGGGTGTCAGGGAGCCGCCGGTCATCAGGATTCCCAGTCGATCCTCGGTGGCCTCCTCGGCGGTGAACGTACCGGGGATCGAGCCTTCGTAGAGGACGGCGATGCGGTCGGAGAGGGCGAGAATCTCGTCCAATTCGGCGGAGACCAGGAGAATCCCCACCCCCTTGTCGCGCTCGGCCAGTAATTGCTGATGCACGAACTGGATCGCCCCAATGTCCAGCCCGCGGGTGGGCTGGGCCGCGATCAGGAAACTGGGCCGGCTCTCGATCTCCCGGGCCAGCACGACTTTTTGCTGGTTGCCGCCGGAGAGTGAACGGGCCCGCGTGGCGGGCACGGCGCCGCGGATATCGAACTGACCAATGAGGCGCCGCGCCCGTTCCAGGATCCGTCGGGGACTGAGCAACCAGCCCCCAGTGACGGCGGGCGAATTCTGCGAGCCGAGCACGAGGTTGTTGGCAACCGAATACTCAAGGATCAGCCCACGGGCATGGCGATCCTCGGGGATGGCCGCCAGCCCGAGATCGCGCAGGCGCCGGGGCGTGGCGTTGGTGACGGGCTGGCCATGCAGGCTCACCGTACCGCTGGTGGCATGGCGGAGGCCGGTCAAGACATCGACCAGTTCGCTCTGCCCGTTCCCCTCCACCCCGGCAATTCCCAGCACCTCACCCGCCCGCACGGTAAAGCTCAGGCCCTTCAAGGCACTGAGGCCGCGGTCGGAGTCACAGCGGAGGTCACGCACCTCCAGCACCGGCTCGCCCGGATGGCTCACTCCCCGGTCCACCTGGGGTAGAATCTCGCGCCCGACCATCAGGCGGGCAATTTCCTCCCGCGAGGTAGTGGCCTTTTCCAGGGTGGCTACCTTCTTGCCGCGGCGGAGCACCGAGATTTGATCGGCCACGCTCATCACCTCGCGCAGCTTGTGGCTGATGAACAGAATCGTTTTCCCCTTGGTGACCAGATCGCGGAGCACCACGAAGAGTTCGTCGGTCTCCTGAGGGGTGAGAACGGCGGTCGGCTCATCCAGAATGAGAATCTCCGCCCCCCGGTACAGAGTCTTGAGAATCTCCACCCTCTGCTGCAAGCCCACCGGCAAATCGCCCACCCGCGCGGTCGGATCCACGCGCAGCCCATAGCGGGCGGCAAGCTCGGCCACTCTCCGGATCGCCTCCTGGCGCGGGAAGCGGGCCAGGCTGGGAGGCTCCGCTCCCAGCACGATGTTCTCGGCCACCGTGAGGGGCGGTACCAGCATGAAATGCTGATGCACCATCCCGATTCCCTGCTTGATCGCGTCACCAGGCCCATGGAGCGTCACGGGTTTCCCGTGAATGAGAATCTCGCCGCTGTCCGGAGTGTAGAGTCCATAAAGCATGTTCATCAGGGTGCTTTTCCCGGCCCCGTTCTCGCCTACCAGGGCGTGAATGGTCCCCGAGGGGGCCAGAAGATCCACATGATCGTCCGCCACCAGGGTACCGAACCGCTTGGTGATCGCCCGCATCTCGACGGCCGGCGCCTCAGTGGGTGGGGTCATAGGGGACTCCATCGGCGGCGGGCGCCGTGGCGCGGCCAATAAAGCCCGCGACAGCGATCAGAGTGATCAAATAGGGGGCGATGGTCACGATATTGGAGGCGAAGCTGGAGACGTTCACCAGCTGCGAGGTCTGAATCTGCAGACCAAAGCCAAAGAGGAGCGAAGCGGTCAGGGCGCCCAGCGGCGTCCACTTCCCCACGATCATGGCCGCCAGGGCGATAAAGCCCTTGCCGGAGGTCATATTGACCGAGAAGTTGGAGATCAACCCCAGGGAGAGGTAGGCACCGCCCAGGCCGGCCAGCATGCCGCTGATCGTGACGCAGAGATAGCGGAGGGCGAAGACATTGACCCCTACCGTATCCGCCGCCCGCGGCTGCTCCCCCACGGCCCGGATACGCAAGCCGAGCGTGGTATGGAAGAGAACCAGATGGGTAATGGCCACCAGAGCCAGCATGATGTAGACGATGCTGTTCTGGACTCCTATGACCGGGCCAACTCCGGGAATAGCCGAGAGGCCGGGGATAGTCAGATTGGGAATGCTGGGCAAATTGGTGAAGCCGTTGCTGACGTACGTCTCGTAGAGATACCCGGTGATGCCGGTGCCGAACAGGTTGATCGCCACCCCGCTGATGATTTGGTTCCCGCGGAGCCCGATGGAGACCACCCCATGTATTAGGGCGATCAGGCCGCCGAAGAACATGGCCCCCATCACCCCAACCCATGGGTTGCCGACGCTGGCCGAGATCCAGGCGCCGAAGAAGGCGCCAATCAGCATGAGCCCTTCCAGACCGATATTGGTCACTCCCGAGCGCTCGGTCATCACGCCGCCCAGGGCGGCCAGGGTCAGCGGGGTGGCCGTGCGTAGGATACCGGCGTAGAAATCGCTATTGGCCAGTACGCTCCAGTCCATGCGGCCTCCCGTCTAGAGATACTGATTGATCGCCAGACCGAGGGCCAGGCAAATCACGCTATAGACGACCACGGCCACGGACCCGCGCGTGACCTGCCGCCGGATCAGTACGAAAACTGCCGCGAAGGCGATGGCCAGAGCGCCGAAAAAGACATGCGAAAAGATGAGCGCGATGCTCGCGCTCGCCACGGAGAGGACCAGCAATCCCCGCCATTCCGCCGCGAAGTCCCCCGGAGTTCTCACCCCACGCCGCCGATTCAACAGCTTACGCACGATCACATCCAGGGCAATGAACAGCACGATGATCCCCTGCAGCACCTCGGTCATATGGGGTGAGACCCCCACCAGCTGCATGCTCTGGCTGCCTGTACGCAAGGCGCCGAAGAGGATAGCGGCGAGGATCATCCCGATCGGGTTCCCCTTCCCCAGCAGAGCGATGGCGATCCCGTCGAAGCCCCAGCCGGGATCGAAGGGGGCCTGGAAGGCGCCCGTACCGGTGGGATCGGCGATATAAAGGCCCCCGGCCAGACCACCCAGACCGCCCGCGATCGCCATGGCCATGATCATCCGGCGCTTGATCGGGATGCCGCCGTAGGCGGCGGCGCCCGGATTGAGGCCCACGGCCGTGATCTCGTAGCCAAAGCTGGTGCGGGCGAAAATAAACCAATAGAGGGCGGCGCACCCCAGGGCAATGAAGACACCCGCGTCCAGGGTACTGTCCTTGCCCAGCCAGGTGAGCAGGGGCAGGAAGGCATTGGAACCGGCATGGGCGGTCACCGCCTGCCCGTTGGAGTTCGGCCCATTCAACGGCCCCCCCTGCTCGACCATGGCGGTGGCCCCGTAAATGGCGATGTAGTTCAGCATGATCGTGGTGATCACTTCGTGGGCGCCGCGGTAGGCTTTGAGCGCGCCGGCGACCGCGCCCAGCACGCCCCCGGCCAATAACGAGATCAGCAAGACCGCCGGGACCAGCAGGATGGCCGGCAAGCCGCTCCAGGAGCTGCCCACCATGGAAGCGACCAGGGCTCCGGCGACCAGTTGCCCCTCGGCCCCGATGTTAAAGAGACCACAACGGAAGGCGAAAGCCACGGCCAGGCCGGTGAAGACGAGCGGGAGGGCCTGGCCGAAGGTCACCGTGGCGGTGGTCATGTCAGGGGCGCCGAATGAGCCGGAGAAGAGGCTGTCGAAGGCATTAAAGGGATAATGCAGGAGCAGTCCGAGGGTCTTGAGCCTGAACCCGTGCTCGCCAATCACCGCGAAAGGATCGGTGGTGGTGCAGATGATCAGGAGCGAACCGAGCACGAAGGCAAGCCCCAGGGTGATGGCCGCCACGGCGCTCTCGGCCACCAAGCGGCGGACCAGGGCGATCAGCGCCTGACCAAGTCCCCCCTCGCTGCTGGGTTCCGCCGGGGATCCTGCCGCCACCGCCACCCGAAGCTCCCTCGCGCTAGGGGATCCAACATCTGGACATCATCATACGCGATCCCCATGGGGTGGAAACAGGGAAGGCGGGCTGGGGAGCCGCGCCTTCCCTGGCGGTCGCACGGGTTGCGCGGGGTCTACTGCTTGGGGATGACCGTAGTGGGAACGAGCTTGCCGGACGCGATCAGCTTCGCCTGGGCCTTCACCTGATTCACGATGCTCGCGGGCACCATCTTGCCCACGGTGCCGTAGCCGGTGGATCCATTGCTGAGGTTAAAGGAATTGTTGCCGCCAACGAACTTCCCGTTGACGAGATTGCCGATGGTTTCCAGGACCGCCTGGTCCACCTTTTTGACCGCGCTGGTCATCATATAGGGGCCGAGATACGCCTGATCCGAATCAACGCCGATCCCGTAGATATTCTTCTCCTGCGCGGCCTTCAGATAGCCAAGCCCGGCGGCTCCCGCCACGGCGAAGAGGATATCGGCATTCTTCGAGGCTTGATGCAAGCCCAGGTTGAGCGATACCGACTGATCGGTGAAGCTGTTGCTGTAGCCGAGAAGAATCTTGACCGAGGGATCGGCGGCGCGGGCGCCCTGATAGTAGCCGGCGATGTACCGGTTAACCGGCGGGATGCTCAGGCCGCCCATGGCGCCGATCACGTTATGCTTGGCGGCCCCGACCTTATTCTTCTCCATGAGCCCGGCCATGTAGCCGACCAGATAGCCCGACTCCTGCTCGCGGAAGTACAGGTTGGCCACGTTGGGCAGGTTGACGAGATTGCCCTTGGCGTCGGTCGGCTGCCCATCGACTATGCCAAAGTGGACGTTGGGATACGCCTTGGCCACCTTGTACATGGAGGGCTCCATCAGGAAGCCAATGCCAAAGACCAGATCGTAACCCTGGCGGGCAAACCTGGACAGGTTGGCGTAATAGAGGGCGTCGGAACTTGTGGTGGTTTGCACGTACTTAAAGGTAATGTGGTACTTGGCCTGAGCGGCCTGGCCGCCCAGGTAGGCCATGTGATTAAAGCCCTTGTCGTCGATGCCGCCCACGTCGAGCACGATGCCGACCCGGAGCGACTTGCGCAGGTGAGCGGCGCTGGAGTGAGCGGACGCTGAATGATTGGGCAGCGACATGGTGGCGAGCGGCAATAAACAGGCGGCCGCCACGGCTACCCGGCGAGTGAGTTGACGCTGCATACGGATAATCCTCCTATGAAAGGTGTTCAACAAGTGCCGGTTGAGCTGTTGTGCTCGCTCCCCTGACCGCGCTCCCTCCTCCCCACCCTTTACTGTAATCCCTCACACATGGCACGCCGGTGAATGCCGCGTGACGCGGTTCGCGCGCCTCGATTCCGCTGCGTGGTTGTTGCACATGATAAGGCGTGGAACCACTCTTCGGCTAGCACTTTCGCGGATAGTGATTCCGTCGCCATTTGACAATGAAAATGACTGGAGTTATAGGTAATAGACAGGTCCATGCCGGGACGATCCCGGCGGCGGCCGGCTTCGGGGAAGACAAGGAGACACCCATGGCAGTCACGGACGAATTCCTGCGAGCAAACGAACAGTATGCCGGCCATTTCACCAAGGGCAGCCTCCCGGCGCCGCCGGGCAGACAGGTTGCCGTGGTCGCCTGCATGGACGCTCGTCTCGACCCCGCGCGCATCCTCGGCCTGGAGGAGGGCGACGCTCACGTCATCCGCAACGCGGGCGGACGGGCCGATGACGCTATCCTTGGCGAACCGGTCATGCTATTACGTCTGACCATTCTCCCAGCATGAGCATGCTTTCCGCTACCCCCTCGCCTCATGCGTAAGCCCTGCGCAGGTAAGAGGTATTAATTGACAAAACTACCATACTCCTATATCATAATTTTATCAACTGTCCGCCCACACGGCGGGAACCACTCGTGCGTGGATCCGATGGACGAAACAGGCACGCGTCGTAGGGAAGGGCCGGGCGTTTATGCGGCATCGCTTCACACACCTCGTCGTTGACGGTCATGCCGGTGTCCGTGAGGCGCTCGCCCAGCGGCTAGCACGTCGGCCCGAGGTGCGCGCCGCGCTGACGGCGGACGGGATCGACGCCACGGAGGAACTCCTGCCTGCCCTGCGGCCCGACGTAGTGATCGTCGATCCGAAGACGCTCGCGGCGGACATGCGCGATGCCGTGCGCGTGTTCGCCGAGCAACGCCTCCCCGTGGTGGTACTGACGGCCTTCCTCCAAGGCATGGAAGCGGCCGCGCTTAGACGGGCCGGCGCCGCCTCGGTGCTCCTCAAGGGGGCGTGTGCGATCCCGGTGCTGCTGGAGTGCGTTGAGGGGGCGGCCCACGCGGCACGCCGAGGCCCGTCCGCCCCAGCTGGGGAGCAGTCGCCCGGCGGAGGAGCGAGCAGCTGAAAGGGGAAGGCAATGCAGACGATAGCGGCTATTCGGGAGAGCGTCCCCGAGCCCCGGGAGCGCCTCTTCGCTGAGGGCGTGCCCGTCAACGGCACGGACTGTCGGGCAGACCGGCGGACCCATATGCGCGAACTGACCACCGCCCGCCAGGCGGCCGAACGGCGCCTCCGTTACCCCCCGATCCCGGCAGGAAGCCCGGAGCGTAAGGCGCTGATGGCCGTTCGCGTGGCCGAGGTGCGCGCCGCATTGGCGCATATCAACGCCGAGCACGCGGACTGGCTACGCGCGCATGGCGAGCGGCTGTAGGGGCCGTCCTCCGAGCCGTGTAACCAGGCGCCAGGTGACCCGCCGCGGCGCACAGTGTCGGCATTACCTCGACCCACGATAGCCATGCCGGGAACTTGGCAGACCGGACGGACTGCCCTATAGTATTTGTATATTGAATATTTGTCAACTTAGGGGGCCCGCGTGCCGTACAATCAGCCGCTGCAACGCTTCAAGGCTGAGTTCTTCAGGGCCCTCGCCCACCCCATCCGTGTCACCATCCTCGAACTGCTGCGCCAGGGCGAACTGAGCGTGGGCGAGTTGCAAGAGCGTCTGGCGATCGATCCGTCCAGCGTCTCCCAGCAGCTTGCCGTACTGCGGTCGCGCGATATCGTTGACACCCGGCGCGCCGGCTCGAACGTCTTCTATACCGTTCGGGATCCGGCCGTCTTCGGGCTCCTTGACATCGCGCGCACTATCTTCGACAATCACCTGATCACTATGCAGGAGATGGCTACCCCGGATCGGGGCGAGCCCCCCGCCAAGGACCGGCAGGCGCCGCTGCCCGGGGGAGTTCGCCGAAGTGGTTGACCCGGCCCAGGGTGCTGTCCTGGCCGCGTTCGCCTGCACCGTGCTCGGCGCCGCGTTCTCGCTCGTGGCGCGCGCCGAGCCGCGATGGTGCCTGGCGGTCGGCTATGGCGCGGCCGCGTTGGCCGGACTGCTCGCGGCGCTCTCGGGCCTGCGCGTTCTGTTCGGCGCCCAGGTGGGGCGCCTCATCCTGATCACGGTGTTGCCGGGTGACGATCTCGCCGTGCGCCTGACCGCGCTCGCTGCCTTCTTCTGGGTGGTGATCGGCCTGGTGTCGAGTGCGGTGAGCATCTTTGCCATTGGCTACGCGCGGCACTACTCCGAGCGGCTCAGCCTCGGCTGGCTGGGCGCCGCCTACAACCTGTTCGTGCTTTCCCTCCTGCTCGTGACCGCGGCCGACAATGCCCTGGGCTTCCTCATTGCTTGGGAGAGTATGGCCCTGCTCTCCTACTTGCTGGTGGTCTACGATCATCACGACCGCGCCGTGGTACGCGCCGGCCTGCTGTACGCGATCATTACCCACGCCGGGACCGCCTCTATCATCCTCTGCTTCCTGGTGTTGGCCGCCCACGCGCCGGGCAACTCGCTCGATTTCGCCTCTTTGCGAGCCGCCGGCACCGGCCTGGGCGCCGGCCAGGCCACCGCCGCCTTCCTCCTGGCCTTAATCGGCTTCGGGGCCAAGGCCGGCGTCATGCCCCTGCATGTCTGGCTGCCGCGCGCCCATCCGGTAGCCCCCAGCCACGTCTCCGCTCTGATGTCCGGCGTGATGATCAAGACCGGTATCTATGGCATGGTGTTGGTCTGGTTCGGCTTCCTGCCGACAGGCCCGCTCTGGTGGGGCATACTGGTCCTGGCCCTGGGCACGATATCCGCCTTCCTGGGCGTCCTCTATGCCTTGATGCAGCACGATCTCAAGCGGCTCCTCGCCTATCACAGCGTGGAGAATATCGGAATCATCCTCA
>DATLQX010000125.1:0-2138 GCA_035534995.1 Chloroflexota bacterium
AAGCGGTGTTGCGAGCCAGTCAATTCCCCTCGACGCTAGTTGATGTAAATGGCATCTTCATGAAGCCGCCTGCTTGGTGAGCGGCTCTTTAGAGGAGATCCCTGATGAGAATCCGATGCAGGATCCTCGGATTGAAGCAGCTCTTCAGGAGTTGCGGACTCTCATCCTGACCCGCTACCCCACGGCGGCGTTTCTCACCTTTCCCGGAGATGATCCGGCTGGGATGTACCTGCGGGCTACGGTGGAGGTCGAAGACACCGACGAGGTGGTGGACGTGATCATCGACCGCCTACTTGCCATGCAGGTCGATGAAGGACTTCCCGTCTACGTGATACCGGTTCGCGCGGCGTAGCGCCCTCCTCACCACCGTTCCTCCGGCTCCCGCCGCGGCGCGATCACGGCGCTGATCGGAGGCGGGGCGGCCAGCCCCGCCGCGTGGGCGCAGAGGGCCAGACTGATCAGATAGTCGTCGTGCCCTTCGCCGGCGGGGACGAAGAAGCGGATCTGCTCGTTGCCGCCCACTTCGTAGCGGGCCTGGGCAATCTCGTGGCGGCAGCGGACGGCGTCCGGGCTCCTGTCGTCCCGGTAGAGACGGCAACGTCCGGTCCCGGCCATCGCCAGGAGGGCAAAGCCCAGGCGCGACTTGGATGCCGGGTTGAAGACAAACGATTCCACCACCGCGCCGCCCAGGGCGCCCGCCAGCCAGGAGGCAACCCCCGCGCCCAGGCCGGTGGCATCCACCACCACCCGGACGCAGGGGAAGGTGTCGGCCAGGAGACCACGGAGCGCATGGTGCTGGGTTGGGTGATCGGCGCCGGCCCAGCTATAGTGCTGGACCACCGCGATGGCCGGCTCACCCTCGCCGTCCCATACGAGCCGGGCGATGGTCACCACCGTACTGTCGCGCCCGCCCAGCATCCGGCCGGCGGCCAGCAGACCGGGGGTGGCCGCGTGGTCCTGTCCCGCCACGTCCACCCCCGCTACATAGACCTCGCCCGGTTCGGCCCCGGTCAGACGGGGATGGCTGCCCTCCAGGAGGGCGCGGGCGGTGGGCGGGAAGAGGCGGCCCGCTTCCTCCAGGGGATGGAGGGCGTACTGGGTGCGGATCAGGGGATGCTCGGCGCCGAGGCGGGCGATTTCGCTCTCGACAAAGGCTCGATAGGCAGGCGACACGGCGGCCAGGACGTGCCAATCGTACTCAAAATGCCGCCGGCGCCCGTCGCGGTGCTCCAGTTCGAGGTTCACTTGCTTTTGTCGTTCCAGGGGGCTGTCGCGATCCCAGGCGGTGCCGTAGAGGACGATCGTGGCGTTGGTGGAACTGGCCATGGGGCGGAATTCGCGCTGGATTTTGTCTTCCTGGAGATCCTGCGCCTCGTCCAGTTCCAGCAAGAGATCGGCGGTCGCCCCTACCACGTTGCTGGTGGGACTGCCGGAGAGAAACCGGGCCCGCGCCCGCCCCAATTCGATTGTGCCTTGATTGGCCCGCCATCGCCCGCGATTGAGCGGATTGTCGAGGAGGCGCTGGAGCCGCTGTTGGCTGATCATGGCCTGGGGCCGGAGGGTAGGGGCGGCCTTGATCAGGGTGCCGCCGGTTCGACGGTGGAGATTGAGGAGATACGCCTCGATATGGGCCGACAGCTCGTTTTTCCCCATCTGGCGGGCCATCATCACCGAGAAGGTGATGCCGGCGCCGGCCAGAATGCTCTGGCTGATCGCGCGGGCGGTCTCGGCCTGGTAGGGACGGAGGGGGCGGCCCAGCACGGTCTCGCTGAAGACGGCGATGTCCCGGACCGCGGGCCGCATGGCGCGGGGGTGCGGCAATGACATGGGCGGCTCCCAGAGGGTAGTCCTCAAGACGATCCCCCGACTGTGGTCGGGTGGTAGCACAACACGACCCACCGCGGTGGGTGCCCCGAGCGGGTACCCGCCGCGGTCGGGGAGTGGAAACGATGGTCGTTGACAGAGGAGTAAGAGGATTCTTGGAGAAGGGTGCCCGAAGGCAAACGCAAAACGGCGCTATCGGCGAGTGCGCACCGATAGCGCCGCGGCGGGTGGGAGAAGAGTGTCGTTAGAGCCCGTTCGCGACCGTGTTCAGTTCGGAACTGATGTTCGGTTGCAGGAATTTCAGGGCTACCACC
>DATLQX010000126.1:0-14244 GCA_035534995.1 Chloroflexota bacterium
CGATCTCCCCGAATACGTTCTCAGGATGCGGAGGCTGCGGGACAGCCTCAATGGCTACATTGAGTTCCTGGAGCGCGTGCATCTCGACGCTCCAGGAACGATGGCCGCGCCCGCTGACCACTGAAACCGGTTTCGCTGCTAGGGCCTCCGGCCGCGGCCGGAGGCCCTATTGTCCGGGGCGGGGATTCTCTACGGCGTGTGACCCACGCAGGTTCCTCCGCTTCCCGTGTTCGTTCCATCGGGGCAGATCGTGTTGTTAAAGATCGCGGTGCTGAGGTCAACTCCGGCCAGATGGGCGCCGGTGAGATTGGCCCGGGTAAAGTCCGCGCCTTGCACCTGCGCCCCGATCAGGTTGGCGCCGATCAGGTTGGCGCCGGTAAGCGTGACCCCGTCGAGGGTGGCGGAGGACAGGTTGGCACCCGCGAATCCCGCCCCGGGCAATTGATCGTTGGAGAAATTGGCGCCGGAGAGGTTTTCCCCGGTGAAGTCCCTGTAGCCGAGATTCTCATTGCTCAAATCGGCCGAGACGAGATTGGCCACGAAGCCGCCGGACCCCGCCGGACCTGTCGCGCCCGTCAGCCCGGCCGGCCCTGCCGGTCCCATCGGACCCGCCGGACCCGCCGGACCCTGGAGGCCAGGGAGACCCTGCGCCCCAGGAGCGCCTTGGGGACCCGCCGGACCCTGGGGCCCCGGCGCGCCCGCCCCACCCTGCACCCCATTCAATCCCTGGGGACCACGTGGGCCGGTCGCGCCCCTCGGACCCGTCGCGCCCCGCTGGCCTTGCGGTCCCTGCCCGCCCCGTATATTCCAGACCAGCGCCACTTTCCCCGCCCCACAACCCGCGTGGCCGGTGACGATACTGAGCGCGCCGGTATTCTTGGCATAACAGGCCCGAATCTGGCTGGGCGCGGGCGGTCTAGCCGCGAAGGCATTGGTGCCGGCCAGCAGCAGCACCGCGACCCCCAGGGTGCCCGCTTGGGCCGCACGAGACCCAAGCCCTCTCGGGACCGGTCGGGAACGTTCGCTTCGTTCCAGCCGCGAGCGGAGCGCGACTACTTCCTGCCGGAGAACCGCCAGTTCCGCGGTGTAGTTCTCCGGCAGGTTCGCCGATCCGTGTTCCTGGTTGTCCCCGCCGCCCAATGCCGGCGTGCTCGCGTTCAGGCCCTGATTACATGTTTTCATGCCGATCTCCCCGTTCGCTTTTACCTGCCTGGAATCGCCGTGACCTGCCTGCGTGCCCACCCCGAAGTTAGGGGGATTATACCCTGAGCAGAGGCGCGTGTCGGGGCGCCGCGCGTGGAGCCTTTGTGTGAATTACCGTGGAGCGGTGACCACTCGGTGCCCCCTGGAGGCCCGGTGTGAGGCGGCGTGGAGCCTAGGTGTGAATCCACGTGGAGGGCGGGTGGGATTTGGCGCGGACCAAATGTGTGGGCATGGTGGAGGGTTTGTGTGATCCTGCATGGAGAGCTCGTGTGAAAGAGCGTGGATAACCTCCTCTGGTAGCGGCCTTCCGGCGGCTACGATCCGAGTATACGAGGGTCGCCGAGAGGCTTCTGGGGCCCCTTGCGCTCCCCCTCTGGATGACCTATCGTGCCAAAATGACAGGGGAGGATCTTCCGATGCCCGAGCAGTTGTCCCGTCGCGCTCCCGTTGCCAGCCTGGTGCCCACCCCGACCGTGGGCGACATCGACGTGCTTACCGGACAACCGCTCAGCGCCATTGAGGTGGAGTTCCGGCAGCAGATTCAACAAGAAATCGAGTTCATCGCCCTGGATGCCGAATACGCGGCGTACCGGGCCGCCATCCATCAACCGCTCGCGATCGACGAGATGCCGCACCCCGATGCCCAGGGCTGGACCGTACAACGTCCAGTGACCGCCTTGCAACTGCCCTTGCCGCCCTTCGAGCGGGAACTGAGCTCGCAGGAAAGCGTGGTCCAGTTGCTTCGGCACTTCGTGGGCGAGTTCCCCGCCAAGGTCATGCATCTCCTATTTGAAATCGCCAACGATCCGCCCTTTTACCGGCGACCAGATATTACCATTTCGATCAATGATGTTCTGGACCGTCTCGGCTATACGCGCGATAGCCGGGGCATTCACTATAGCGTGAATCGGAAACGGCTCACCCTCACCCTGCAGGCGCTCCACCTCACCGACGTGGAGCTTTATCAACGACGGGGGAAGACGACCAAGGCGTTTAGCGCTCCGCTCTTGGCGGCCTTGGGCTTTACCTCCACCAACGACGAGGTGCGCCAGATGCCGCTCCGCGAGGTCTTCGCCCGCGGCCTGCCCGACGTGATTCAAGTCAGTATTAACTCAATCTGGTACCGAGGGGTGCGCGATCCCGAGGGACGCCCCGGGACGAACTATCAGCTGCTCCCCCGCACCAGCCTGGAGTTGCCCAGCCGGCGGCGAGGTGGCCACCGAGGACGGGGATCGATTCGGACGGGGCGCAGCGTGGACAACCTACGGGTGTTCGTGCAGCGATGCCAGGTGTCCAGCCAATCCCGCCACGCCGAAATCGCGCTCGGCTCCTTGATGCAGGAAGCCGGAATCACCAATAAGAATACGTCGCAAGCATCCACCACCCTCCGGCGCGCCCTCGACAAGCTGGAGACGGAGGGCGTCCTGACCGCCCATCGCCAGATCCAGCGAGGGGCCACGGCGGTCGTGGAGCTTCGCTGGTAAAGTGATTACGAGGGATTACCTTCCATGCACATGCCTTTGGAACGTGCTTCGGCCCCGATCAGCGGGCTCGGTCCCGATGATTCTGGTGAGCCCGTGCCGTTCGAGGGCTTCGACCCGCCGGAGAGTAACTTCTGGCGCCTCCCCAACAACTGGTTCGATCTGGTGGCCGGTTTCACCTCCTGGGCCGAGCATAAAGTGGTGGAATATATTCTTCGCCACACCTGGGGCTACCACGAATATGGGGTAAGCAAGCTCATTACCATGGATGAGTTCATGCATGGGCGGAAGCGCAGGGACGGGTCTCGCATGGACGCCGGCTGCGGGATGGCCGAAAACAGCATCAAGAAGGGGATCGCCGACGCGGTTGCCCATGGCTTTTTGATTGTCGAGGTGGATGACCGGGACCGAGGACGGATCCGGAAGTTCTATGCCCCGCGGATGCGCCGGCCTCCAGCGGACGAAGGATTACACGCCCTGGCTCCCCAGAGTCAGTTTCCGATCCCCGAGGGTCAAGAATTGACCCCCCATCCGCGGGGATTGACCCTCCAGCCTCAAGCGCTGACCGCCGCGCCGCAAGCCTTGACCCCCCGACCACCAGGCATCGATCCTCGTACAGGGCAAACACGTTTGGGAAAGACACTTCAGCCATACACCAAGAAACACAACATGCTGACGCTGCCTGCTGTTCAGCCTTCCGTCTCTTCGGTTATCAGCCCGGAGAGTATCCCTGCCGAGCCTCCTCCAGCCAGTGCTTTTCCCGGTGGCCTCGTTTGCGGCAAGGCGCCCCTCCGACCGCGGCCGGGTGGCAGCACTGGGCCGACCGCGGCCGGGGCGGATCACACGAACCCGCCGGAGGTCAGTACCAGTCAGGATGCAGACCGGCTAGCCCCCCTGGTGGCTCGCTTGCTGGCCGAGGGAATCGGAGCCGCGCGGGCCAGGTCGCTGGCCCGGAGCTATCCGCCCGAACGGATAGAGCGGCAACTCGGCTGGATCGATCGCCGCCACTATCGGAATCGGGCCGCGACCCTTATCCGCGCAATCGAGGATGACTTCGCGCCGCCCCCCACGGCGAGGGCCGAAGCGGGCTCCTCGGCGTCGTTCGATCCAGGGAAGTTCTACCGCGGGGTCTATGCGGTCTGCCCTCGCTGCGGGGCTCGCCCCTGCGCGGCGGATTGCCCTGACGCTCCCACTTTCCTTCCCGGCCCGCCTGCCGGACAATAGAGGCATGGACGAGACGATAGAGGAAGGACGCGAGAGCGTGGCTGAAGGGCTTGTGGAGTGCGTGCCGAATTTTTCCGAGGGACGGCGGCCGGAGGTGATCGCCGCGATCCGTGATGCCGTGGCGGCGACCCAGGGGGTTCGGATCTTAAATGTCCAGAGCGACGCCGACCATAATCGATTCGTGCTGACGTATGTGGTGCCCGAGAGCCACGCGGTGGACGCCGGGATGGCCGGGGCGCGGGCGGCGGCGGCCCTCATTGATCTGAGGGAGCATGAGGGGGCGCATCCGAGGATGGGCGCCCTTGACGTTTTTCCTTTTGTTCCCCTGGGCGACGTGCCCATGGCCCGGTGCGTGGCCCTGGCCGAGGAATTGGGAGCGCGGATCGCGACTGAGTTGGATATCCCCGTCTATTTGTACGAGGAGGCGGCCCGAGATCCCAAGCGAACGAATCTGGAGTACGTCCGGAAGGGCGGATTCGAGGGCCTGCGGGAGACCGTGCCGAACGACCCGGCTCGCCGGCCCGATTTTGGCCCCGCCGCCGTGCATCCGAGCGCCGGCGCCGTCGCGGTTGGGGCCCGTCGGGCGCTGATTGCCTTTAACGTGTATTTGGGGACCGCCGATCCCAGCCTGGCCAGGGCCATCGCCAAAGCGATCCGCCACAGTTCCGGCGGCCTTCGCTACGTCAAGGGATTGGGCCTGGAGATGCCGGGTACCGGCACCACTCAGGTGAGTATGAATCTGACCAACTTCAAGGCCACCAGTATGGTGACAGTGATGGACCTGATCCGCGCCGAGGCGGCCCGTTGGGGGATTCCCGTGCTCCATTCGGAGGTCATCGGCCTGGTGCCGATGGATGCCTTGCTTGACGCCGCTCAGGCGTTCCTGCAATTGCGGGACTTTTCGCGCGACCAGGTATTGGAGCGCCGATTGTTGCTGGAGGAGTGAACGATGCCGGCCAATCGGCGGTCACGGCGGAGGCGGGCGGCTCGTGCCCGCCACGCGCGCGCGTCCGTGGCCGCTCCGCGCGGCATTCTCACCCGCTTGGGCCTGAGTCTGGGCGGACTGCTGTGCATCGGCGTCGCCCTGGCGGTCTTACTCACTCCGCACGGCCCGCATATGGCGCGAGGGTTTTCTTTTCTCCTGCTGCTCGGTGGCGCGCTGCTGGTGGCCGCGTGGGTCATGTAACCCAGGGCGGCGTCCGGCTGCTCCTACTGGCAGTCCTCCTCTGGAGCCTCTCCACCGCGCCCAGCTCCACCGCCGCCAGCCCCACCGCCGCCAGCCCCACCGAAGGTGTCAGGTCGCCCACCACCATGGCGGTGACGCTTGTCCTGGCCTCTCGTGACGAGAAGGGTGCGTTGGCCGCCGGCGCCGCCGCGGCGAACCCGCGATCCCCCACCTACCGCCGATACTATTCGCCGGCAGCCTGGATCAGGCGTTTTGGCCCCAACCCCTCCGCCGTGAGGCCGCTGATCAAGTGGCTGAACGCCTCGGGACTCCAGGTCACTCCCTGGCGAGGCGGGATCGTTCTCCGGGTCACGGGATCGTCCAGGCGGGTGTTGGCAGTCATCGGGAAATCAGGCGATCGGATCACGTCACTGCCCTCGCGCTTCCGCCAGGTGGTGCGGGCGATCCTGGGATTGGCCGGCCCTGGGCCTGGTGCGCCGGTCTGGCGATCCACGGCCTCGGTAATCCCCGCCGCCTCGACCGGGTACACGGTTCGCCAGGTGACCGATGCTTATGACTTTGCCCCTCTGTACGCCGCCGGCATCCACGGCGAGCACATCCGCGTGGCGCTGGTGGAACTGGCGCCCTACAGTTCGGCGGACGTGGTTACCTACGCGCATCGATTGGGCCACGGTCTTGATCTGCATGACCATCAGGTGGACGCGGGGAACGCCCGTGCCCTCGCGAACGTGGAGGCCACGGTGGATATCGAGTTGCTGTCCGCCGCCGCCCCGGCGGCCAGCCTTGACGTGTGGAATGCGCCCTCCGATAGTGACGGCCAGGGGCTCATTGATGCCTATAGCGCCGTGGCCAGTGATCCCACGGTGAACGTGCTCGGGCTGACCTGGGTCACTTGCGAACCGACCGCCGCCGGCATCCCCGGCTTTCTGGCGGCGGAGCACCTGCTGTTTGCCCAATTGGCGGCCCAGGGAACCACCATTGTCAGCGCCGCGGGCGACGAGGGCGCGTACGGCTGCGCCGATCCGGACCAGCCGGCGAACGCGGTCGCCAATACCCAACCTGCCGTATCCGTGCCGGCCAGTGATCCCTATGTCCTCGCGGTAGGGGCGACGGACCTGACCTTGAGGATGTCAGGCTCCGCGGCCCGCGTCGCCGGCGAATCCGCGTGGTCGTGCCCGGCCGCGAAACATCCAGCGTGCGCGGCCACCAGCGTCCACGGCGCGGCGAGCGGCGGCGGCCTCAGTCGAGTGTATACAAAGAACACCGACGACTTGAGTTGGCAGGTCGGGACCGGGGTACATAGCCGGATCAGTACGGGGGGACGCCAGGTGCCCGATGTGGCCGCGTCAGGCAGTTCCGGCCTCGGCGATGGTCATGGCTATGCCATTTTCTACCGGCACGCCTGGACCCTAGGTGGAGGAACCAGCGCCGCGATGCCGATCTGGGCCGCGTTAGCGGCGCTGGCCGATCAATACGCCATGCTCCACGGCGGATCGCCGCTCGGCTGGGTCAATCCGTTGGTCTACCATCTGGCGGGCTCGCCAAAGCCGTATCCCCCTTTTCATGATGTCACCAAGGGCAACAATTTCCTCTATGCCGCCGGCCCCGGCTGGGACTACGCGAGCGGTTGGGGCTCGCCTGATGCCTGGAACTTCGTCCGCGATACCGCCGCCCTCTCCGCCGGCCACTCATGATCCGTCCGATCGGGCTCCCCTTTTCAGGGGATTTTGACCGGCATAGGCATGGATCCCTGGCGGCAAGGGCTCAGGTGCGCTAAAGTGATAAAGTCAATGATCGCCGAGCCCTACCTGGAGGATGCCGCAAATGGCTGTAACCGGTGCTCGCCCTACCTACCAAGACGCTCTACGCGCGATCGGACGTTACTTCGATCGCAACGTCTACCGGCATGTGCTCGTTTCGGAGGTCGAGGACGGCTACATCGCCCGCGCTTTCCCCGGTCAGTTGGGCAGTCTCAAGGCGGAGGGGATAGCCCTACCGATGAGCGACGTCATGGCGTTGATCGGCAGCCAGGAGCAAGTACGCGGAGTAACGGTCAGCGAAGTCAAGATGCCGCCTCTGTGCCCTACCGGCTACGAGGACTTCTTCCGCGCCCTGGGATTCGACCTGGACGCCGCGTCGGCCAGCAACGTGTGCTTGGTAGAACTCAGCGGCGGTATCCTGGTCTCTTATACGGGGAAAGGCGCGCGGGGCGAACTGGAGCGCGCGCAAATGTATTATGATCCGCCGCGAATCGACGAAACCCTGACCAAGGGGTATCAGCGGCGAGGGAAACCGGTCCCGAAGTTCCGCTAAAGCCGGCGAGACCAGCGGCTCGGATGGCGCAAGATGGAAGTACACGATCGTGGATGGCTGCTGGAACAATTGCGAGCCGAGGGGATTCGTGATCCTCGGGTTCTGGAGGCGATGAAGCACATCCCCAGGGAGCATTTCGTACCGGCAAATCTGGTGGATCGCGCCTATGAGAACGAGGCGTTGCCCGTGGATCAAGGCCAGACCATTTCACAGCCCTTCGTGGTGGCCCGCATGACCGAGGCCCTGGCCTTGCAGGGAACTGAGCGGGTACTGGAGATCGGCACCGGCACCGGCTACCAAACGGCGATCCTGGCCTATCTCGCGGCTGAGGTTGTCTCGGTGGAGAGACTTGCCGACCTGGCGGCCTCCGCGCGAGACCGCCTCGCCGCCCTTGGCGTGACGAACGCGCGGGTATGCGTCGGCGATGGATCCCTGGGATACCCCGCGCGGGCTCCCTATGACGCGATCCTGGTGACCGCTGGTGGGCCAAGGGTGCCGTCTCGACTGGCGGCCCAGTTGGCGGTCAACCCCCCAGGTCGGTTGGTGATGCCGGTCGGCCCGCGCGAGGAACAGCAACTGCTCCTCCTCTCGGGCGACCCGCATAGCCGAGCCATGCACCGCCTGGGACCGGTTCGGTTCGTACCCCTGATCGGCAACGAGGGATGGGAGGTGACGTCATGAGCCGACGGCGCTTACTGGTCACCCATATTGGTCAGTTGACCACGGTGGCCGAGCGGCCCCATTCGGAGGCCGGCGGGCCGCTCGCGGTCATTGAGTCCGCCGCGTTGGTGGCGGACGACGGCATGGTGACCTGGCTTGGACCCGAAGCGGCGTTGCCCGAGGCCCTGCGCGCGGATGCGGACATCCTCGACGCCGAGGGACGATCCGTGATCCCCGGGTTCGTGGACAGCCACACGCATCCGGTCTTCGCCGGACGCCGGGCACGGGAGTTCGCGGCGCGGATCGCCGGGCACGAGAGCTATGCCGCCCTCCTGGCCAGCGGCGAGGGCGGGATTCTCAGCACGGTGGCCGCCACCCGCGCCGCCTCGGACGCGGCCCTGGAGGGCGAGCTTCGGACGCGCGCCGCCACCATGTTGTCTTACGGCACCACCACCTTCGAGGCCAAATCTGGCTACGGGTTGAGCACGCGCGATGAGGTACGGTCGCTCGAAGCAATCGCCAGCCTGGTCCCGGCCTTCCCCGGCACCATCATCCCCACCTTCCTGGGCGCCCACGCCATTCCGTCCGAGTATCGCGGGGCATCCGACCGCTACGTGGATCTGGTGGTGGAGGAGATGCTGCCGGCCTGTGCTCCGTTGGCCCAGTATTGCGATGTCTTCTGCGATCAGGGAGCCTTCACGGTGGCGCAGACCCGCCGTGTCCTGGAGCGCGCCGCCGCCCTGGGCCTCGGCCTCCGCCTCCACGCGGACGAGATCGCGGCCATTGGCGGGGCCGAATTGGCGGCCGAGCTGGGCTGCGCCTCGGCCGATCATCTGATTCAGATCACCCCCACCGGCATGGAGGCGCTGGCCGGCGCCGGCGTGGTGGCCACCCTCTTGCCCGGCACCAGTTTCTCCCTGGCCCATGGGCATCAAGCGCCGGCCCGCGATCTGATCGCCGCCGGTGTCTCGCTGGCTCTGGCCTCCGATTGCAACCCCGGCACCTGCTTTAGCGAAAACATGCAGCTCGCGATCACCTTTGCCTGCGTCAACCTCCGCCTCACGGTCGAGGAGGCGCTTCGGGCGGCCACCATGGGCGGGGCACGGGCCCTCCGCTTGTCCGACCGGGTGGGGAGCCTTGAAGTGGGCAAACGCGCCGATCTGGTGCTGCTGGCGGCCCACGACTATGCCGAGATTCCCTACCATTTTGGAGTCAACCTGGCCCGCACGGTGGTGGCGGGCGGGCGCGTGGTCGCGGCGACCAACCCGGCCCTTCCCGATCCCCTGGTGTAGACACTTCCAGGGGACCGATCGGACCGATCCGACCGATCGGACTTCACCCCTCTGCCAGCAACTTGGCCAAATGGGGCCTGGGCGTTGGCAGCCGGCGCGCCGTCAATTCCAGCGCCTCGCAGCGGCGGCCCGCCGGCGTGTCGTGCGGACGGAGCAGGTAGAACGGCCCGCCCAGCCCCGAGGCATCCCACACCTGGTAGCCCTCGATCCGGATCATCACTCGGGGATGCTCGGGATCCAGCTGCAAGCCGGCGGCGCTGTAACGGACTCGCGCGTCGTTGACGGCCAGGATCGAGCACAGAAGATCCTGAAGCGGCTTCAGTGGCCCGTCCGCGTCCCTGGCCATCGGCGTAGGCACGAAGCTGACAATGTGGATGGCGAGCCAGAGATCGCGGAACTCGTCTTCCAGGGCTACCACGTCCAATCCCTGCCGGCGCAGTACCTCTTCCGCGTGCGACTTATAGCGGTTGGCGGCGCTGGACAAACGCATCGAAGCCACCGTTTTCCCCTTCCGGCGGATGCTTACCGGTTCCCACCATTCGTTGATTCCCGGTGGGGTCGGCAGTTCGCAGCACAGTTCGGCGGCCGGCTCGGCGGCCAGAAGAAGGGCCAATTTGCGCACGTCTCCACTCAAGGGGTTCGTCACCTGCTCACCAGGAGCGTTTTCACCGAACGCATCCGATCCCCGACCGCGGTCGGCTTGGCGCTACCACCCGACCACAGTCGGGGGATTGCTGTCCTCACACCCCACGTAACGCCTCTTTGCCTTTCCAACCATCAATTCTAGAGATCATACGGCAACCGGCCGCCGCTTGACCCTCAGTTAGGGCAGAAGTACCATAGCAGCGGTTAATAACGTGGCCACGCGCGTGACACGCCGGCAGGAAGGACGGGACGACTTTGAGCGTCGAACAACAAGAACGTACTTTGCAGGGATTCGAGCCTGCTCGCTTGGTAGATTTCTACCGGCAAATGCTCCTCATTCGCCGCTTCGAGCAGAAGTGCGCGGAAATGTACGCGGCGGGAAAGATTGGCGGTTTCCTCCATCTCTATATCGGCGAGGAGGCGGTTGCGGTTGGGGCGATCAACGCCCTGGAACCTCGGGACCATATTTTCAGCCATTATCGCGATCACGGCTATGCCCTGGCCCGAGGGACCAGTGCCCGCGAGGTGATGGCCGAGCTCTTCGGGAAGACGACCGGCTGCAGCCATGGTAAGGGCGGCTCCATGCATCTGTGCGATCCGGAGCGCAATTTCTATGGTGGCTACGCGATCGTGGCCGGCCATTTGCCGATGTCGGTGGGGATGGCCCTCGCCTCGGATTACCGGGGCCTGGATGAGGTAACTCTAACCATCTTTGGCGATGGCGCCACCGACATGGGTGAGTTCCACGAAGCGCTGAACCTGGCTTCCGTGTGGAAGCTGCCCGTGGTATTCCTCTGCGAGAACAACCTCTATGCCATGGGCACCCCCATTACGGAAACCACCGCCGCGTCAAGCATCACCGAGAAGGCCGCCGGCTACAACATGCCGACCCACAGGGTCGATGGTCAGGATGTGCTGGAAGTGCATCGGGTCTGTTCCGAGGCTTACGCGCACGCTCGGGCCGGCAAGGGGCCGGTGCTGATCGAGGCGCTCACCTACCGTTACCGCGGCCACTCCGCCGTCGATCCGCAGCTCTATCGTTCCAAGGAGGAAGTCCTCGAGCGGAAGACGAACGATCCGGTCAAGAGTTTCCCCCGCTGGCTGCTGGAAACCGAGATCGTCAACCAGGGCGACCTGGAGCGGATGGAGCAGGAAGCCCAGGATACGGTGGCGGACGCGGTCCAGTTCGCCGACGAGAGCCCCGAACCGTCACTGGATGATCTGTACACCAACGTCTACGTGGACAATACTGGCTTTGATTTCCGCCCTCAATGGGCAGGCTGATTCACGTCGAACGGCGTGGTCCGCGACCGGATGTGATCGGCGGTGGTCAGTGAGGACCACCGCGCGTCGCCGTTCACTCTCCATGTTCCCCGGACGCCGGATCGGACCACGGATCTCGCCTATCATCGCCCGACGCGGTTGGCCGCGCCGCCCCAAACTATCTCGGGTCATTACTCTGTCAAGACAAACCATGGGAGAATCCAGTGCCGACCGTCAGTTATAGTGAAGCGCTCCGCGAGGGTATCCGTGAGGAAATGCTCGCGGACGACCGGGTCTTTATCATGGGCGAGGATATCAATGCCTATGGCGGCTCCTATACGGTCACCAAGGGCCTTCTCGACGAATTTGGCCCCAAGCGGTGCCGCGATACGCCATTAGCGGAATCAGTCTTTGTCGGCGCCGGGGTGGGCGCCGCGATGGGCGGTCTCCGCCCCATTGTCGAGCTTATGACCATCAATTTCGCCCTGGTGGCGATCGATCAAATTATCAACGGGGCCGCCAAGATTCACTACATGTTCGGGGGGAAGTTTCAAGTACCGTTGGTCATCCGGACCCCCGCCGGCTGGTCCCAGGTGGGGGCCACGCACTCGCAAAGCTTCGAGGCGTACTTCGCGCATGTGCCCGGCCTCAAAGTCGTGATGCCCGCGACCCCATATGACGCCAAGGGGCTGTTGAAAACGGCGGTGCGGAGCGAGGATCCGGTCTTCTTTATCGAGCACACCAAGCTGTATTCCACCAAGGGTGAGATTCCCAGCGGTGAGTACGCCATTCCCTTCGGTCAGGCCGACGTGAAGCGATCGGGGAAGCACGTGACCATCGTCACCTACTCCCGTATGGTCCTGATCGCGCTCCAGGCCGCTGCCCGGCTGGCCGAAGAGGGGATTGAGGCCGAGGTCATTGATCTGCGCAGCCTACGCCCGCTGGACATGGAAACCGTGGTAACTTCGGTCCGGAAGACCAATCGTGCCCTGGTGCTGTCCGAGGATTGGCGGTCCTGCGGGATGGGCGCCGAGGTAGCGAGCCGGATCTACGAGGAGGCGTTCGATTACCTTGATGCCCCGGTTGCCCGCCTTGCCGCCGCCGAGGTGCCGTTGCCCTACGCCAAGAACATCGAGCGCGAGGCGTTTCCGCGCGAGGATCATGTGGCCACGGCGGTGCGCCAGTTGCTGTACAGAGCCTAGGAGGGGTGACCATGCCCAGCAACGTCCTGATGCCCCAGACTGGCGCCGATGCCACGGAAGGGAAAATCGTCCGCTGGCTCAAGCACGAAGGCGACCAGGTGGAGACCAACGACATCGTGGCCGAGATCGAGACCGAAAAGGTCAACATGGAGGTCGTCGCTTACAGCTCCGGCACCCTCTATCGTATCCTGGTGCCCGAAGGCCAGTCGATGGAAATCGGCAAGCCCATCGCCATCCTGCTGAAGGCGGGGGAGCAGCCGCCCGCCGAACAGCCTGCCGCTCCGGCCGCCAAGCCCGCGGCCGCCCCGCCGGCCCCCAGTACCCCAACCGCCCAGTCCGCGCCGGCGTCGTCACCCGCGCCCGCGACACCTCCGCGGGTAGCACCGGCGCCCGCCGCGCCGAGTCCCTCCGCTGAGCGTACCGCCCCGGTCACGGCCACCCCCAACGGCCACGCGGCCTATCAGAACGGGGACCGGATCAAGGCATCGCCGCTGGCCCGCCGGCTGGCCCAGGAGCACCAACTCGATCTGACTCAGATCCAGGGCCGTGGTCCAGGCGGCCGGGTGGTGAAGGACGACATTGAGGCGGCTCTCCAGGCGGGCACGGCAACCATCGAGGCCGCTCCCGCGCCGGCACCGGCCGAGGCGGCACCGTTGGCCGCGGCTGCCGCGCCGGCCGGAGGAACCGAGCGTGCCCTTACTCGTATCCAACTCACCGCCGCCCGCCGTCTGACCGAGAGCAAGCAGAATGCTCCCCACTTCTACCTCACGGTGGACGTTGATATGGCCGAGGCTATGAAGCTACGGGCCACCCTCAACGAGCAAGCCGAGGGTTCAGTCAAGATCTCGGTCAACGATCTGGTGATCAAGGCGTCCGCCTGGGCCCTGCAGCGCCATCCCGGGCTCAACAGCAGCTATCGCGACGGCAAGCTGCTGCTGCGTGACCGGATCAACATCTCCGTGGCCATCGCCACCGACGAGGGCCTGGTATCGCCGGTGGTGCCCGATGTAGACCATAAATCGCTCGGTCAGATCGCCCGCGAGAGCCGCGCCCTGGTGGAGCGAGCCCGCGCCGCCAAGCTCCGCCCCGAGGACTACGCCGGCGGCACCTTTACGATCAGCAATCTGGGGATGTTTGATATCGAGACCTTCATCGCGATCATCAATCCCCCCCAGGCCGCCATTCTGGCCGTGGGTTCGGTGCGCCAGGTGCCGGTGGTCCGCGCCGGCGAACTGGCGGTGGGCGAGATCATGAAGATCACTCTCTCGGCGGACCACCGGGCCACCGATGGGGCCGGCGGCGCCCGCTTCCTCGCCGACCTCCGCCGCGCCCTGGAAAAGCCGCTGCTCATGGCCCTGTAGGAGCATCTACCGGCTGAGAGATAAACATACCGGCGGCCATGGCCGCCGGTATGTTTATCTCTCTTACGAATCCCATCTACTTACCGGCCGGAGTGTGCGGTAGCCGCTGCACGCCGCCCGTGCTAGTTCGCCATTCTCGTATTGACCCTGCGCCGAAACGTCACCGCTCCATCAATCGCGAGAGTTGGACCACGATATCCTGTAAATCCAATTCCAGGGCAGTAATACGCTCTCGGAGTTGAGCCTGCTCAGCCCGCGCCGCTTCGATCGCCGGCCGAAGCCGGATCACCTCTTGGCGAGCACGGCGTAGCGCCAAGAGGGGCGGGCGATTCAATCGCAGACGGTTGAGATGAAAGGCTCCAGTCGCACTGACGGAGGTGAGGCTGCAGTCTCCTTCCTCCCGTACATACAATG
>DATLQX010000127.1:0-3223 GCA_035534995.1 Chloroflexota bacterium
CGCTCCTTCGACTGCTCGCAAGTATGGCCTGTGTCCATCGGTAGTTAATTGCACCCGATGGGCTAAGCGTGATGCCAGGTCGTCAATGAACTTCACGGCATAGGGAACGCTACGTTCTCCCACAAGCCAGGAGATCATGAGCTTGGTATCGGCACATACTGCGGTCCAAGTCCAAACGCTTCCGAATCCAAACTTACCTTTCATTTCTTCAGATAGATTTTTCTCCTTCGCAAAACAGAATGCCCATATCTCATCGGCCTGAACGCGTTTACATGGGAGATGCCGCAACTTATCATCTTGATGCGTATTCCGACCCAAGCCGGCCACTGATTCCGACGCAAGTCGGCCACCCATTCCGACGGAACGCGGCCACTGATTCCCACCGGAAGTCGGCCACTTTTCCGAGTCCTCTCGGAATCGGCGGCCGACATCCCTCGGAATAACGGGCGGCGAGCCGCCGTCCGATCGTTCCGGAGCCACTCGCGACGCAAGTCCTCCTCCACCTGGGTATCGTAGGCCTTCCATTTTATGGGGGAGGTGCCGATGCCAGCGGAGCGAGTGACGATGCGGAAGATTAAAGACATACTCCGACTCACATGGGCCTGCGGGCTCAGCAATCGACAAGGCGCGGCCAGTTGTGGGGTCGCGCGGAGCACGGTAGCGGAAACGCTCTATCGGGCCACGGCGGCGGGGTTGTCCTGGCCATTCCCGGAGGATCTGGACGATCAACAGCTGGAAACCCGGTTGTATCCGGCGGCCCCCTCGCCGACCGGCCCGCCGCGGGCGATGCCGGATTGGGCGACCGTGCATCAGGAATTGACACGGAAGGGCGTCACCCTGGCGCTGCTCTGGCAGGAGTATAAGGCGCAGCATCCCGACGGCTATCAGTACAGCCGTTTTTGCGATCTCTATGGCGCCTGGCGGGCCACCCTGGATCGGTGTCTGCGGCACGAGCATCGGGCGGGGGAGAAACTCTTCGTCGATTACGCGGGCCAGACCGTGCCGGTTCAGGACCGGCAGACCGGCGAACTGCGGTCGGCCCAGATCTTCGTCGCCGTCCTGGGCGCATCGAGCTATACCTACGCCGAGGCGACCTGGACGCCAACGCTCCCCGATTGGATCGGCGCACATACGCGGGCCTTCGCCTTCTTTGGCGGCGTGCCGGAGATCATCGTGCCGGACAACTTACGGAGCGGTGTGACGAAGGCCTGCCGGTATGAACCGGCACTGAACCCCACCTATGCGGATCTGGCTCAGCACTACGGGGTGGCCGTCATCCCGGCCCGCGTCCGTAAACCGCGCGACAAGGCGAAGGTCGAAGCGGGCGTCTTACTTGTCGAACGGTGGATCCTGGCCTGTCTGCGGCATCAGTCCTTCTTCAGCCTGGCCGAGCTCAACACGGCGATCGCCACCTGTTTGGACCGGCTGAATCGCCGGCCCTTCAAGAAACTTCCCGGCTGTCGGCAGTCCCAGTTCGACGCGGTGGATCGGCCCGCGCTGCACCCGTTGCCGACCGAGCCGTACGTCTATGCCGAGTGGCGGACGGCCCGGGTCAATATCGATTCGCATGTGGAGATCGCGGGGCACTATTACAGCGTCCCCTCCGCCTTGGTGCACCGGGCGCTGGACATCCGGCTCACACCCACGACCGTCGAGTGCTTCCATACGAATCAGCGTGTGGCCAGCCACGTGCGGAGTGCGGAGCGGGGCCGGCATACGACGGTGGTGGCGCATCTCCCCTCGGCGCATCAGCAGTATCTGGCATGGTCTCCCTCGCGCCTGATCCAGTGGGCCGAGACCGTCGGGCCCGCTACCGGAACCGTCGTGGCCGAACTCCTGGCGCGGCGGCCGCATCCCGAGCAAGGCTATCGCTCCTGTCTGGGGATTCTCCGCCTGGAGCGTGCGTACAGCCCGGCGCGGCTCGAAGCCGCCTGCCGGCGGGCTCACGCCCTAGAGGCGTTCACCTACAAGAGTGTGCAGTCCATTTTAAAGACCGGACTCGACCAGCAGCCACTCCTCGATCCGGCTCCGACGGTCCCGCTGCCGTTCGAGCACGACCATCTGCGCGGCACCCCCTATTACCAACAGGAAGGAGGGTTCTGATGTTACGTCATCCCACACTCACGGCGCTGGAGGCGCTGAAGCTCACCGGTATGGCCACCGCCCTGACGGAACAACTGGAGGTGCCCGATATCCAACGGCTCAGCTTCGAGGAACGGCTCGGGCTGTTAGTCGATCGGGAACGGACGACCCAAGAGAATCGCCGTCTGACCCGCCGGCTCGCCCAGGCCCGGCTCCCCGGGAGCGCCACCTTGGAAGATCTCGATTATCGACACCCACGGGGAATCGAGAAAAGCGTGATCGCCTCCCTGGCGACAGGCCAGTGGGTGCGCACGCACGACAATGTGTTGATCGTGGGCCCGACGGGCGCGGGCAAGACATATTTGGCCTGTGCGCTGGCCCCGATGGCCTGCCGACTGGGCTTCTCCGCCTTGTATCTGCGACTGCCGCGATTCTTCCGGGACCTGGCGATCGCCAAAGGCGATGGCCGCTATGGCCGCCTGCTCCGGAGTCTCGCCAAGACGGACCTCGTGGTGCTGGATGACTGGGGACTGGCTCCCTTGACCGACGAGCACCGCCGTGATCTGTTGGAACTCCTCGATGATCGGCATGGACGTCGGGCCACCCTCGTGGCCAGTCAACTCCCGATCGATCACTGGCACACGGCGATCGGCGAGCCGACGCTGGCCGACGCCATTCTTGACCGGCTCGTGCACAACGCCTATAAGATCACCTTGAAAGGAGAATCGATGCGCAAACGGTTGGCGAAATCAGACGGAAGTCGGCCACTCAAGACAGACCACTGAGGCCCTGCGTCGCGGGGCTCCGAGTGGTGGCCGGATTCGCTCGGAATCGGCGGCCGGATTCAGCGGAATATGCACAGCAGTCCCCCAATTATGTAGACCCACATTATTGGCCAAAATACTTCGGCCCACGCATTCAAATAGAAGCTCACACGGTGACTGGCCTGTCCCGTAATGACTGCGTTCAAGGATCCCAAGCTTTTCCCCTGGTAAGCCTGCTCAATATGCCAGGGGACAACTAGTCTGGCGAAAATGAGCACGCCAATACCAACGAACACAAAAACGCCAATCGCCTTACGGGTTAGCGGGTTCATACCCCCCTACTGCTTACCCTTATTGATATCAGAGCAATGAGCGCT
>DATLQX010000128.1:0-5489 GCA_035534995.1 Chloroflexota bacterium
ACTGCCGGGAATCCCGGCGATGGTGGCATACAGCAAGTACCCCGGCGCCCCGTAGCCGGCCGAACCCGGCCAGGTGGTGGGCATGGCCCCGAAGGACACGGCGCCGGTGTAGGCGGCATAGCCGCCTCCGTTCCCGATGTAGTAGAGGTTGTCATTGCTGCCGCTGGCGTTGTAGACGATCCAGTAGGTGGTGTTGCCGGCCAGGATGGTGGGCGGGATGGCCAGGGTGTGCCAGCCGCCCCCGCTCACCGTAGTCAGGGCCGAGCTGGCCAGCAGGGTGTTGGGGGTGCCGGCCAGATCGCTGTAGAGGGCCAGGGCGATCTGGTCCCCCGAACTGGCGGGGCCAAGATCGGCCGAGAGGGCGTTCACGACCGCCCCGTTGACCGGGGCGCGGAAGGAGGAGCCGGTGAGCCGGTTGGCGGTGTGGGTGTCGGCGCTCCCCTGGGGCGCGTCGGCCCCGAACAGGGCCGGGGTGAGGATGACCAGGAAGCCGTCGCCGCCTCCTCCGCCGTAGGTGCCCTGGTCCGGCCAGTCGGCGATGGGAAAGCCGCTCCCGCCGGTCTGGCCCACCACGTTCACCGTGTGATCGGCGGCGGCCGTCAGCCCGTAGACCGCGTCGAAGCCGCTCCCGCCCAGATAGGTGCTGAAGTAAGCGCTCAGAGTTGCGCGGCAGGGAGGAGACCTGGTAGGGTAGAGGGCATGAACGGGCAGGAGGCAGCGGCACTGCGGGCGGAGAACGCCCGGCTTGCGGCGGAGAACGGGGCCTTGCGCGAGCAGGTGGACCTCCTGCACGGGCAGGTTCTGGCGCTGCAAGAGCAGGTGGCGGGAGCGACGACGCGGCTGGCGGAAGTGGAGCAGGGCGGGCAGCGGCGCCATCGGTTCGGCAAGGCGGCCAGCCCGCATCGGGAGGGACCACCCAAGGCGCGCCGGGCGCGGGCCGCCGAGCAGAACGCCGGGCGGCCGCTCGATCCGCCGACCGCGTTCGTACGGCATGCGTATGAGGCATGTCCGGACTGTGGCTATGGCTTACGCGACGGGAGTGTGTGGTGGCAGCGCCAGGTGGTGGACCTGCCGCCGCCGGCACCGCTGGTGGTGACCGAGCACACCTTCGTGCGGCGCTGGTGTCCGGCCTGCCGGACCTGGTGCGTGCCGCCCCGGCCGGCCGGGCTGAGCCTAGGTCAGGGGCGACTGGGAGTGGGGATTGCCAGCCTGGTGGCGACGTTGCGCACCACCCTACGGCTGCCCATTGCCCAGATTCAAGGCTATCTGGCGGCGCTGCATGGGCTGCGGCTGAGCAGCGGCGGGATTGTGGACCTGCTGCGGCGGGTCGCCCAGGCGGGTGCCCCGACCGTGGCCGGCTTCCAGGCCCAGGCGCAGGCCAGCCCCATCCTCCATGGGGATGAGACCGGCTGGCGGGAGAACGGGCAGCATGGCTATGTCTGGTTGCTGACCACCCCCGGTCCCGCCCCGGTCTGTTACGTCGAGCGCGACCGCAGCCGCGCCCACACGGTGCTGGACCGGCTCTTGGGGAACCAGTTCGGGGGCGTGTTGGTCAGCGATTTCTACGGGGCCTACAACAGCTACGCGGGCGTGCATCAACGCTGCTGGGTCCATCTCTTGCGGGATCTGCATGATCTCAAGGAGGATCACCCCGACCGGTCGGCGGTCCTGGCCTGGGCACGGGCGGTCCGCCGCCTCTACGACTGGGCCCAGGGCTTCCTCCAGACGACCGGACCACCCACCGCCGCCCAGCGCCAGCGTGCCTACGACCGGCTGGTGGCGGTCAGCCACCGCCTGGGGCTGCGCTATGCCAAGAGCAAGAAGCATCCCTGCCAGGCCCTGGCCAAACGGCTGCTTCGCCATGAAGCCGAGTTGTTCCAGTTCGTGCTCCTCCCCGGCGTGAGCGCCGACAACAACCTGGCCGAACGGCGCCTTCGTCCGCTGGCAGTCACCCGCAAGATCAGCGGCGGCACCCGCAGCCCGGAGGGATCCGCCACCCGCATGACCCTGACCAGTCTGTTCGCCACCTGGCAGGCCCGCGACCTCAATCCCTTCACCACCTGCCGAGCCCTGCTCAGCCAGGCGTGACCGCCCGCCCATTTCCTTTGACGCAAGTCTGAGCAGTTACCGTCTGGGACCATTTTGACTGATAGCGGGCTGTAGTATTGCTCGTTACCACCTCCGAACGGATTCAAATATTCAAGTATTGGCCCCAACGGATATACTGCAAGGTCGATATCTGCATCTGGATGGAACGTCCATGCCGCTGCGATCTTGCTGAGATCGGCCCGGACAAAGCGACCGACAGTAGGCTGAAGTTCAGGTAGATTTGGAATTGTATACCTCACCCCGGATACCCAGTCCCTCTGGCCCAAGTGAAATACTACTGTGAGATTTGTGTGCTTTTCCACAATATGGCGATTAGTAACGATGAACTCTCTCCGCCCATCACCTTGGCCAAAATAAAAGACAAAGGATGTCCCAACTGGCATAAAGGAGCCGCCTCTTTCGTTTTCCAATCTGAGCACAGAGAATAGCGCTCTTTCCATTGGAGATGTTGGGCGAAAGGGCCTGGGTGGTTTCCTGAGGAGAGAGATAATCGGGCGAGGTTCGTCGGAGTGCGCGAAGCATATCGTGTTCATGTACTCTCGTTCGTCGAAACAAATTTCGTAGTAGCAGTTCGGTGTTCTCATCTCTTTAGGCGCCATTACCTTGAACTCAACGAAGCCGTTTTCGTCCGTCTCGCGAGTTTCCCTTCCGGATACATTGCAACCTATTTCATCTGGGGGCGCCAGCGCGGGAATGCGCTTCAAGGTACATACGACCGGACGGTGGGCGGATGCCGTGCCATTAAGCCTGACAACCGTCATCTGGATACGGCACATTTGGAAGTCCAATGTGTTTCTCCTCACGCATCTTACGCAAAGCCAGAACTTGCAGCACAGTCTGATTGATATGATTGTAACGGTGGCTTCACTCGGAGTCGGTTCGTCGGCCAGCGAGTCCGTCGCTTGTTAGGACCAGATTTGCGCCTCTTGTGCGTGGCTGGGGGCGGTTTTTCGTTAGCCGCATGGCCACCAGTAGGGGACGGCCTACCACGGCTACTACGAGCAATACATGTACTTTCCCCTGCTCGTCCTCGATGGGGAAACCGATCAGCTAGTCACGGCCCTCTTGCGCCCCAGCAGCGTGCATGGCAACCGGGGGCTGATTCCCGTGCTGCGGGTGCTGGTCCCCGCCCTCCGCGCCCGCTGGCCCGGCGTGACAGGGCAGCGCCCCCGCCGCCCAAGGTGGAGATGAATCACACGGGGCTATCGATCCTTAACCGAAAGGAGGCCGCCTCGCTGGCCGCCCGCGTTGCCCTCAGGGCGCTGTGTTCGTCGGCGTAGTCACAGTCGGTGCTGGCGGAGTTGGGGGCGATGCCGTTGGCATCGGAGGGGGCGGTACGGTCGGCAGCGGCAGGGTACCGGCCACTACACCCTTCTCGACCCAACCTGTAACGGTCTTGGTGGTCTGACCACTGTCTGGCACAACGATCCTATTTCGGTTACGGTTGTGCTCCATGTTGGCCTCCCTCCAGGATGCGGATCGTCTTGATGTCGGTACTCCTACTAATCATAACACCTTTGGAACCCGGAATGGCCCCGATCAGATTCCCTTGCGAATCCAGAACCCATTCCGTTGTCAGATACACTCCCTGTGGTTCGGGTGACGTATGCGCGCGTGAGCCCAAGCCAAATGCTCCGGCCACGCGACTGCCGTCGGTAAACTCAATGACGAGAAAGCAGCCATTTGGTACCTGGGCGGTGAACAGCCAATCCCATATCGTTGGCGCCGGCCCAGGCTGCACCACCAAGGAAACCAAGCGACGAAGGAACCTTCGTACCGCAGGGTCGCCTGGGGCGAACAACCAATCCGTAAGACGAGCGACAAAGCTGCCGCCCAGGATAGGAAGCACTAATACGACCAACGCCAACCACGCCGCCACTCGGAGCGGATGCTGGTCGAGATGTGCCCGTTCGGCATAGAACCAATGAACAGTAAAGGGCGCCATCAGCAGTTGCAAGATCAGGCTTATCGAGAGCGACTGGAGGATCGTAAGCAGATCAGAACTCCGCCCCTTCCACGTCTTTGCCTGTGCCCAGGAGGAGGTAGCAATAAATCCCGGCACGATCGCGAGGAGCAGGATAGCAACAGTCTGAAAATCAGTTGGGATCATGACCACCCATGCATGCAGCTTCCGGCCCGTACCGTATTGATAGCGTCGTTGTCACGCCCATCTCCTCACGTACGTCCTCCTATGGAGGGTGATTCTGGCACCATCAGCATAGCACCATATGCGATGCCGGCACGAGGAATTAGGTGATATGCATACCAGTCGTGCCTGCGTGGAGTATATTCGCGAGCCCCTTGGAATAGATCAGGCGTAAAAGTCGCTCACCTCCACGCATTTGCGGAGCATTTGCCGGAGCAGCGGCTGCTCTCGCGGTTCGATTCCGGATGTTGGATCGAGGGCCCAGGAGGCGGTGCTGATCAGGGCGCGCATGGTCGCCCTGCCGCCCAGATCGGCCAGATAGGTCATTTGGAGGAGCGCATCCCGGAATCGGCTCCGGCGATCCTTGGGCAGGACTCGCTCCAGGTGATCGTCAACGCGCCGTTCAATGGCGGCGGTGGCCGTCGCGGTATACGGCCAGAACGAAGCCAGGATATGAGTCTCGTTCGCGATCTCCCCGAGTATGGGCGGCACGGACGACAGATCGCTGGGCGGCTCCGTGCGGGTTGAAAGGCGGTTTAGGTCGCCCTGGACATCCTGGAGGAAGCGCCGGGTGGCGGCTCCTTCGGATCTGGCTTCGGGGTCTGGCCACCAATCGCTGAACTCGATGGCGTCGAGCAGGTGGGCAGTCTCGGCCAACAAACTGGGATCGGCCCACTGGCGGCACAGACCCTCAAGATCGGGCTCCCAGGCGTCGCCAATCCCATCCAGAAGAAACGACCATCGCTGATAATCGGCGGCTGGGGCGCGCTTGACGCGCCGGCTCGTCTCCAGTCCCTGGCGCACCCTGTAGGCTATGTACTCAGGCGGCACGCTATTGAGGGGCGCCCCAGGTGGGAGCGCCGACCGTTGGGCCAGCTTTTCCACCGCCCGGAGGCTGGTCCCCAGTTCCCCCATCCCATCCACGATGCCCCTATCGTCGCTGATCACGACGCTGATGAAAGCTACATCGTCGTTCGGACGGCGCCGAGCAAGGCACACGGCCTGGCTGCCAATGCAGTCGATACGATTGGCCCAGGCGCCGGCAACCGGCCAGGTCACCGCGTCCCTATGTGGTGAAAGGGCCGGCTCGGGTGCCGGAAGCGCCACCCCGGCCTGGCGCAAACGGAAGATCGCCCCTTTCGCGGCCCGGCGAACCACGCGGCTCTCCCCCAACTCCGCCTGCCGGACCAGAAACTCCAGCGCCTCCGGCTCATGGGTCTGCACCAGGAGACGA
>DATLQX010000129.1:0-3150 GCA_035534995.1 Chloroflexota bacterium
GTTACCGAGTACCTCAACAACGCGGGCCTGATGCCCTATCTGGAGGCCCTGGGCTTCTATTTGGTGGGCTACGGCTGCACCACCTGCATCGGCAATAGTGGGCCGCTGCTGGGCGCCGTGGAACAGGTGATCAAGGAAAACGACCTGGTGGCGGCCGCCGTGCTCTCGGGCAACCGCAACTTCGAGGGCCGGATCAATCCCAACACGCGGGCCATGTATCTGGCCTCGCCGCCCCTGGTGGTAGCCTATGCCCTGGCCGGCACGGTGGATATCGATCTGACCACCGAGCCGCTGGGCACCGGAAGCGATGGGACGCCGGTGTATCTCCGCGACATCTGGCCCAGCCAGGCCGAGGTGCGGGATGCCGTCGCCTCCTCCATCTCCCCCGATATGTTTAGCCGCAGCTACGGCACCGTCTTCGACGGCGACGAGCATTGGCGCGCTCTCCCCATTCCGGCCGGCAACGACTTCGCCTGGAGCGACGATTCGAGCTACGTGCACGAGCCCCCCTTTTTCCAGGGGCTCGCCCCCACGCCGTCCGATCCTCAGGACATCACCGGCGCCCGCGTCCTCGCGGTGCTGGGAGACATGATCACCACCGATCACATCTCACCCGCCGGGAACATCTCCAAGGACAGCCCAGCCGGCCGCTACTTGCTGGCTCGTGGGGTGGCCCAGCCTGACTTCAACCAATATGGCACCCGCCGCGGGAACGACGAGGTGATGGTGCGGGGAACCTTCGCCAATATCCGCCTGCGGAACGAAATGGCCGGCGGCCGCGAGGGCGGCTGGACCGCCCATCAGCCCAGCGGCGATCTGGAGAGCATCTATGATGCCTCGGTTCGTTACCAAGCGGATGGGGTGCCGCTGCTGATCATCGCCGGCAAGGAGTACGGGGCCGGAAGCTCTCGCGACTGGGCCGCCAAGGGCACCTTGTTGCTGGGGGTGCGGGCGGTCCTTGCCGAGAGCTACGAGCGCATTCACCGGAGCAATTTGGTGGGGATGGGGGTGCTGCCCCTGCAATTTGTCGAAGGTCAGGGCCGGAAAAGCCTCGGCCTTGACGGGACCGAGACCTATGCGATCCATGACATCAGCAGTGGCTTGACTCCCGGCAAGCTGCTCACCGTGGAGGCAACGTCTCCCCGCGGCACCACGCGCTTCCAGGCGCTCTGCCGGATCGACAGCGAGGTGGAGGTCGAATACTATCGGCACGGTGGGGTGCTTCCCATGGTCTTGCGCCGCTTAATGCAGGGATAGCCAGCCCGCTGGGGGTCGCTGCCGATGTGCCTCCCATGGGTTGCGACCCGCGTTCGTGGCCGTGATGCCGATCGGCATCGCGGTCACGATCCAGAGGCGCGGATCTCCAGGCCCGCCAGCGCGGCCAAACTGTTGGTCGCGGTCGTGCTACTCGAACAACGGCCCGTGGCGGCATCAAGCGGGTCTGGAGACCCGCGCCCCTATTCAGCTCCCCTGACCGATCCCGCCCAGAACACCCGGTTCGCGGCGGGATGGGTATCATGGAGGTTCGGCATAAGGGGAGAGGAGGGGCAGCGTTCATGGGCCAGCTAGAGGGGAAAACCGGGATCATCTATGGGGTGGCCAACCGCCGAAGCATTGCCTGGGCGATCACCCAGGCCGCTGATGCCGCCGGGGCCGAGTTGGTGCTGACCTACATTCCGCGGATGGAAGATGACGTGCGGAAACTGGCGAACACTCTCTCGCGACCGCCCCTCCTGGTGGAGTGCGATGTGCGCGACGACGCGCAGATCGCCGAGGTGTACCTGAAGGTTGGTGAGCGTCACCCACGACTGGACTTCCTGGTCCATAGTGTCGCCTTCGCCAACCGTGAGGATTTGGATGGGCGCTTCGTGGATACCTCGCGGGCCGGCTTCCTCGCCGCGCTCGAGGTCAGCGCCTTCTCCCTGACCGCCATCACGCGGGCAGCCCTGCCTTTGATGACCGAGGGGGGGAGCGTGCTCACCCTTACCTATCTCGGCTCCGAGCGAGCGATGCCTCACTATAACGTGATGGGGGTGGCCAAGGCCGCATTGGAGGCATCGGTGCGCTATCTTGCCGCCGACCTGGGAGCCGAGGGCGTGCGGGTCAACGCCGTCTCGGCGGGCGCGGTGCAGACTCTTTCGGCGCGGGGAATCGCCGGCTTCACCGATTTCATGCGGGCGGCCGCCGAGCATGCGCCGCTCAAGCGGAACATCGAGGTAGCGGAAGTCGCGAATGCCGCCCTCTTTCTCCTCAGTCCCGCCGCCGGAGGGATTACCGGCCATGTACTCTATGTGGATGGCGGCTATAACATTATGGGAGCCTGACTCGATTGAGGGCGATAAACGTGAACTGGTGCGAGGGGTGCTTGCAATCCTGACCAGGGTCTTCTAAGGTAGCTAGTGTGAAAGCATCGTCCCTCGGCGCCCGGTTGCGCCAACTCGACCTCTATGCGCTCCTCGAAGTGGCGGCGGACGCCACCACCGAGGAAATTAAGCGCGCCTACCGGAAGGCCGCGTTAAGTTGCCACCCAGACCACCATCCGGACGACCAGCAAGCGGCCGAGCGTTTCGTCCTCCTTACCCAGGCCCGCGACATCCTGGTCAGCGACCGGGGCCGGCTGGCCTATGACCAGATGCGGGAAAAAAATGGTATCCGATCCGACGATCTCGGGGAGGAGCCCAAGGCTCGCCGATCGCGCCGGCGTGGGGTCCGCGCGGTATGGGCCCGGGATCCGCTCAGCGAGCACCAGCTTGCCGATCGGGCACGGAAATCGCGGTCGGTGGCCGAACTGCACGCGCTCTGGCGGATCGGCTCCGTGGTGGTGCGCGCGGCGGTCCTCCGGAACCTGCATTGCCCCGAAACGGTCTTCGCCGATTCCCAGGTGGAGCAGCACTGGATGCTCAGCCTGGAGGCGGCCAGGCTCGCCCAGTGCCCCGCCGGCCTCTTGACCCGCCTGGCTCAGAGTTTCGAGCGAGTGGTCGCCCTCGCGGTGGCCCAACATCCCCGCACGCCAACCGAGGGACTGCACGCCATCGTCGCCCATCATCGCGATATGGAAATCCTCCAGGCGGTGGCCGCCCACCCCAACGCCGGGCCCGAGGTGCTGCGTGACCTTGGAAGGGCCGTCCGCGGCCCCCGTTCGCTCTCCCT
>DATLQX010000130.1:0-31876 GCA_035534995.1 Chloroflexota bacterium
GACGGGCTGCTCGTCTCCACGAGCGTCTGGCGCCGCCGAAAGGCGGCGGCCCTGTTCAAGGCCCTGCTGAGCAGCCCCGAGTACCGGATGCATCGCGAACAGTTGGCGGAGCTTTTGTGGCCCGATAGCGAGCCCGTGCTCGCGGACAGCAATCTCCGCTTCACCTTGCACCAGTTGCGGGGTATCCTGGATCCTCCAAGTGCCGAGGAAAGCTTCGTGATCACCCAGGATAGCCATCTGATTTTGGTGCCCGTGCTTGGCCAGGATCCGCTAGGCCCGCTCGCCTACCCCACGGATTGGCTCGACGCGGCCCGTTTCACCGCCGCCGCGACCCGGGCCCTCGCCGCCGAGCATTCCCACGATTGCAAACTGGCCCTGGCCCTCTACACCGGCCCCTATTTGCCCGATGACCGTTATGAGGAGTGGGCCTTGCCGCGCGGCGAGGAACTGGCCCGCCTGCACCTCGCCGTGCTGCTTCACCGCGCTCGCATCCTCAGTAAGACCGGCCCGGGCGAAGAGCGAATCTCTGCCTGGCAAGCCGTGCTGGCGGCCGATCACGGCCACGAGGAAGCGGCCTATACCTTAATGCGGGCCCTGGCCGAGGACGGCAAGACGGCGGATGCCTTGCGGGTGTACGCCGCCTTCGCCGCGGCGCTGCAAGAGGAGCTTGGGGTCAGCCCGGCGGCGGCTATCGAGCGCTTGCGGGCCCGACTGGTGGCCCGCCAACAACCCGCCGATCCCCGCGGCGCCGCGCGGCCCGCGTCGGCGGCAACAACGGATGGGGGCGGCGATCCGGCCTCCTTGACCAATCTCCCGGTGGCCATGACGAGCTTTATTGGTCGTCGCCACGAACAACCCGCCGTACGCGAGTTGCTTGCCGATACTCGACTGCTCACCCTCACCGGCATCGGCGGCTCCGGGAAAACCCGGCTGGCCATCCAGGTAGCCGCTACCATGCTTGACCGCTTTGCCGATGGGGTATGGCTGGTGGAACTTGCCGCCCTCACCGACCCAGCCAGCATCCTGGAGCGCGTGGCCCGCGCGGTTGGGATGCCCGACTTACCCCCCGATCACCCGCTCCAGGATGGCCTGATCCGCCATCTTGCCCCATTGCGAGTGTTGCTGGTGCTGGATAATTGCGAGCATCTTCTCGCGGGCTGCGCCGAACTGGCGGGGGCCCTGCTGCGGGCATGCCGGCATATACGGATTCTGGCCACCAGTCGCGAAAGTCTGGACATTCCCGGCGAGACTACCTTTCGCGTGCTCCCGTTGTCCATGCCGCGCGTGGGAGCACCGGCCACGCCGGCCCAGCTCCACAACTATGAGGCGGTGCAATTATTCCTGGAGCGGGCGCGGGCCCATCGTCCAGGCTTCACGCTCACCGATCGCAACGCTCAGGCCGTTGGTTCTATCTGCGCCCGCCTTGATGGTCTGCCGCTGGCGATCGAACTGGCGGCGGCCCGAATTCGCTCCCTCTCGGTGGAGAATATCGACGCGCGCCTCGATCAATGCTTCCAACTCTTGACCGGAGGGCCGCGCACCGCGCTGCCGCGCCACCAAACGCTCCGCGCCGCGCTTGATTGGAGTTACGATCTGCTCAGTCCCCCCGAGGCCGCGCTCCTACGGCGTCTCTCGGTTTTCGCCGGTGGCTGGACCCTGGAGGCGGCCGAGGCTATTTGTGCCTGGGATCCGGTCGGGAGTTGGGAGGTGCTTGATGTGCTCTCCATGCTGGTGGACAAGTCGCTGGTCGAATTGGATGAGCGAGAGGGCGGGGCCCGCTACTGGCTGCAAGAGACCATGCGCCAGTATGCCCATGAGAAGCTGATGGCGGCCAATATGGCCCCCGCCGCGCATGAACGTCATCTTGCCTGGTACTTGCATCTGGCCGAGGAGGGCTCCCATGCCTTGACCGGGCCTGACCAGTTGACGTGGCTCGATCGGCTGACGGCGGAACATGACAACTTGCGGGTCGCGCTCTCCTGGAGTACCGCCGTGGAAACGCCGCGGAGTGTCGGGCCGGCGGCCGCCTTGCGCCTGGCGGGGGCGCTGTGGCGCTTCTGGTGGATGCGCGGATTCCCTCACGAGGGCCGCCGTTGGCTGGAAATGACCCTCGCCGACCCTGATGCCGGGCCCCTGGAATCGAGGACACGGGCGCTGGACGGGGCCGGCGTTTTGGCGGCCGACCAGGGGGATTATGGACGCGCGCGCGCGCTGCACGAGGAAAGTCTTGCCCTCTGGCGGGCGGCCGGCGATCCGGCTGGGGTGGCCGGAGCCTTGAATAATCTGGGCAGCGTGGCCCAGCAGCAAGGCGACCATCAAGCGGCCCGGCTCGCGCATGAGGAAAGCCTCGCCCTGTATCGCAGCCTGGTCGACGCGCCCGGAATCGCCGGGGCGCTTAACCAACTGGCCTGTATCGCGCGCGATGACCAAGGCGACTACGCGCTGGCCGGTACACTGCTTGAGGAGAGCCTGGCTCTGCGGCGAACCCTGGGCGATAGCCGTGGAGTGGCGATCTCGCTCAATAACCTGGGGCTGGTCGCCTATTGCCAATCAGACTATAGTCGAGCTGGTGTCTTGCTGGAGGAGAGTCTGGCCCTTCGCCGGTCGCTGGGCGATACGCGGAGCATCGCGAATTCGTTGGGGAATCTTGGCCGGGTGGCCATCGGCCTGCGGGACTATCGGCAGGGTGTGGACTTGTATCAGCAGAGCCTGGCCCTCCGCCGCGATCAGGGAGACCGCCGTGGGATCGTGGAATGCCTGGAGGGTCTCGCCCTGATCGCCGTCATGCGCCAGGAAGCCGATCGCGCCGCGCGGCTGCTCGGGGCAGCCGAGGCATTGCGCGAGGAGATCGGTTTCCCCCGTCCCCAGCCCGCCCGTGATGTGCCTGATCAAGCAGTCGCTCTCTGCGCCTCCCTCGGGGAAGAAGAATTCGTCGCCCTCTGGGCCGCGGGCCGCTCGCTGGGGCTGGAGCGCGCGATCGCCCTGGCAAGCGAGGACGCTTCGGCGCGGGAAGAAGAAGCGGCAGCTTCCTAGTTAGGTTCCCCAGGGTCCCGAACTGGAGAATGGGTTGTAGAGGTAGTCACGAATGTGGAGGCTCCTCACCGCCCAGCTCACGGGCTGCCGGCACACCGCCCGCCCCGGTCGCCGCCCACACGGCCCGGCGGATCGCCATCGCCACCAGTTCCACCGTGAGTGCCAATATCGTGATGGGGTCCGTCTCGTCGTCCCCGGTGGAGAGGGCGAAGACGATGTCTCCGTCGAAGGCAGTATGTACCGGGCTGATCGCCATGGCCAGGCCATCATGTGCCTGGCGGGCCAGCCGGGTCAGGGCCAGCTTGTCCATCCTGGCGCTCGTGACCACCGCCACCAGGGTGGTATTGGACCGCTCCGTGGGCGCGGTAGGGCGGGGAGCGCCGCCTCGTAAGAGGGCCGCCGCGCCGAGAAACGCCGTGCCCTGGCGCGCTCCCGCGATCACCGTCCCGTCCCGATCCACCACATCGCCGACCGCGTTCACCGCCGCAACCACCCCAATTCGCGCGGGCGCGCCCTCGGGTGCGGTGGCCAGACCGAGGCCGCCCTTGGTTCTCCCATCCGGACCGCCAAGCATCCGGCCCACCACGGCGCCCGTCCCGGCCCCGATCGTTCCTTCCCGCGTCTCCTCGGAGCTGGCCGCCAGGCAGGCGGCGTAGCCGGAAGCCGCGTCCGGGCGCGTGGTGGGCGAGCCAAGGTCAAGGTCGAACAGGGCCGCCGCGGGGACGATCGGCACGCGCGCCACCTGGGTGTCAAAGCCGAGATTCCGTTCCTCCAGGTACCGCATCACTCCGGAGGCGGCATCCAGACCAAAGGCGCTCCCTCCAGATAGCAACAGCGCGTGGATTTCCTGCACGGTCGCGGTGGGCGCCAGGAGATCGGTCTCGCGAGTCGCAGGGGCGCCCCCGCCCACCGCGACCCCGGCGCGCATGCTGCCGGCTTCCGGCAACAACACGGTGCAGCCGGTGAGCGCGTCGAGATCCTGCCAATGGCCAATGCGAATCCCCGGTAATGGGGCCAATGTCGTCACCTTCTCACTCCTCCCGACCGTGCCAGCGTTTGAGATGCTCGGCATGGGTCCGCAAATAAGCACCCGGCTGGAAGAGGGTATCGTAGTACTCCAGATCCAGGTGATGGCTTTGCAAGTACATCAAAATGAAGATGGTCGGCACGGTAGCGGGGAACTTCCCGAAGGTGTCGAAGCAATACTGGGCCTGCAAGGCTACCAATTGGCGGAATCGCTCGTTATGCACCTGGGCGGAACCGCGGACCTTCCGCGAATCGCGCCACGGGCCGGGAGTATCGGGATGAAATGGGCCGCCGGGGCCAAACTTCCGCTCGCAGAAGTGGTCCAGGGCTGCCCGCAGGTCGGGGTAGTGCGGTGGGCAATGACCCTCGAAGACGCCGGGAAGGCCGGTGGGATTGGGGAGCGCCCATCGCTCGTCGATATCGTAGCGGAAGCCCAGGCCCGGTACCTCCGGGTCGCCGCTGGCCCCCAGCATGGTCAGACGGTCGATCCCGTTGAACATCCAGCCACCGAGCCCCATTGCCTGCTGCATCAGCATCCCGGCGTAGGCGGCGGTGGAAAGCTCCGCCGTACACTCGGTCAGGGAATACTGATCCAGGAAGGTGAGAGGGAGGGGATGCTCCACGTCTACCAGGTCGGCGAACGCTTCCACGCCGGGGATTGGGCAGCGATTCACATCGTCCTGGATGCAGTAGCCGTTCTGGGTGAAGAAGCAGAGGTTGGCCAGGCCGTGCTGGGCCACGTCGCCCACCGGAATCAGCAACAGCGATCCCGGCCGATTGGCAACCCAACTGTTGTGCCCCTCCATGTAGGGCTCGCGCGGCGGAATGTATGTGCGCGCCGGCGAGAGTTTCCGCACTCGTGCGCCGTGCGCTTTCACCAGGTCCACCAGCGACAGCTTCCCCTCGGCGTCGCGTTCGCCCATGGCCGGCGCGTCACGAGTCTCGAAGATGTAGGTGCCGCTGTCGTCGGTAAAGAACAGTTCGCTAGTGTGGAAGCCCGCCGCCGAGGGGAAGGTGCGCCCGCCTGCCGCGCCGGGATAATTCGAGAGGTGCGGCGCGTAGCGATCGTGGCGGGTGATCGAATGATGCCAACCGGTATTCCCGGCCGCCGCGGTCACGATTAGCGATCGCTCCAACTCGCTCAGCGGGATCGGCTCGCGGCGCGACTTGAAGGCCAGCGGCCCGTCGGGCACATCGGCTCCGCGGAAGAAGCGACGTGATCGCCGACCAAGGAGCGCCTCCACGAAGGGGAATTGGAGCAAGTCTTCCAGTGCCTGCTCCTCCATGTCGGGAACTTCCTGTTCAGGCATTACTCGTGATCCTCTCTGGTAAGGGCCTCCGGCTGCCGCCGGTTAGCCATGCTCAAATCCCAGCAAATCCAGGGCCGCCAGGGCCATCACCTCCGCCGCGTGGCGAAGATCGACCAGCGCCAGCGATTCATCGGCTACATGGGTCTGGCGAATCTCCCCTGGACCATAGACGATGCACTCACGCAGCCCGGCCACCAGGACCACGAACCGCTGGTCGTCGGTGCCGGGACTGCACACGATCCCCGGCTCCCGGCCCAGCACGGCCCGGATGGCGGCGGCAAAGGCGGCCCCGGTTCTGGTCTGTTCACCCACCCACACCGGGTCAGTGGCATACCATTCGTGGTAGCGGTAGTGAAAATCAGGATCGCTGGCCGCGAAGCGATCGAAGATCGCCAGGAGTTCGGCCCGCGCCCCAGCCACCGTCTCGCTCTCCGCCAGCCGGCGGTCGAAGGCGGCGCGGCAGTAGGCGGCTACCGTGTTGGTGCTGGTGCCGCCGTGAATGGTGCCGATGGTGATGCTGGAACCGGCCGCGCTCTCGGGAATCACCCGAAGCCGGGATCGCCGCTCCCGCAACCGCGGCTTGAGGTCCGTCTCAATGGCGGCCAGAGCCAGGGCCATCTTCTCGATCGCGTTCACTCCCCGTTCGGGCATCGCCCCATGGGCGGCCCGGCCGATGGTCTCGAAGGCGCCCTGAATCGTCCCCCGATGACCCAGGCAAATGTTGTCCACTTCCAGCGGCTCGGTGATCACCACGTAATCAGTCCGTCCAGCCTGGATGATCCCATGCTCCACCAAGAAGCCCATCCCGGCGTTGCGATTCCCCGTGCTCTCCTCATCGGGCACCAGACTGTGCTCGACCGTGCCCCGGAGGACGAATCCGGCTCGCCGCAAGGCCTCGATCGCGTAGACCTGGGCGGCGATTCCGCCCTTCATATCCGAAACGCCCCGCCCATAGATCCGCCCATCGCGCACCTCACCGCCAAATGGGTCCACGGACCAGCCATCGCCCGCCGGCACCACGTCGTAGTGGCCATTGAAGTGGAGAATCGGGCGAGGGGCAAGGCCGGGCAGCGCGGCGACCAAATTGACCCGCGGCAATCCCTGGCCATGAGGGGCAAGAATGTCAAGTTGATCCGCCGGGATGGCGTGATACGCCACCTGGTAGCCCAGATCCTCCAGGCGGCGGCCGGCGAAGGCGGCGCATGCCTCGTAGTGCCCTCCCGGCGGGTTCTCAGTGGGAATGCGCACTATATCGCGGAGGAATTCGATCATCTCGGTATCGATGGCCGCCAGGCCGGCCTGCACCCGCGCGCGCACCGCCGGGTCGCGGCTAGGTTCCGGACCAACCGCGGGCATCGAGTCCATCTCGTGCTCCATTCTCTTCAAGTGGGTTGATGGGTCAGCGGATGGTCGGGTCAAGAAGATCCCCGAGGCCGTCACCGAGCAGGTTGAGCCCGACGACCACGATCATGATCGCGGCCCCTGGGAAGACCGCCGTCCACCAGGCCGACTGCAAATAGCCCTGTGCGTCGTTGAGCATGTCGCCCCATTCGGGGCTCGGCGGCTGGGCCCCCAGGCCCACGAAGCTCAGCCCGGCGGCGGTGAGAATGGCCAGGCCAATGCTTAAGGTCACCAGCACGATGATCGGGGTGAGCACGTTCCGCAGGATATGGGAGAGTATGATCCGCCAGTGTGAGGCGCCGAACGCCCGTGCCGCCTCCACGTAGTCCTGTTCCCGAACCGCGAGCACGGCTGCCCGGACGGTGCGGGTGTAGGCGGGAATGGCGGCGATCCCCACCGCGATCATCACGTTGATCAGTCCCACTCCGAGCACGGTGATAATCACGATCGCCAGCAGGATATCGGGAAAGGCCAGCATCACGTCCATCAGTCGCATGATGACCTGATCGGTCCAGCCGCCGAAATAGCCGGAGAGGAGACCGAGCAAAGTGCCGAAGAAAGTAGCGATGGCCACCGCGACCACCCCAACGGTGAGGGAAATACGGGCGCCTGCCAGCACCCGGCTCAGCACGTCCCGCCCGGTGGAATCGGTGCCGAGGGGGAACGCGGCCGATGGCGGGGAGGGCGGCGTCACCCCGGCTGAGTAGAATATTTCGGTCGGATCGTGCGGCGCCAACGCCGGCCCCAGGATTGCTAACAGCACGAACAGCGCCACGATGATCGCGCCGAGGAGGGTTAGGGGGCGCCGGATCAGGCCACGGAAGAACCGCCCACGCCGGCGGCGCGCGACCTCCGGGTCGAGAGAGACGGACGCCGCTATGGCGATTGGTTGCGGCATCTTAGCTCACCCGGATCAGCGGATTGACAATCCCGTAAAGGATGTCGAGCGCCGCGTTGATCACCACGTAGATCACGGCGAAGACCAGGACCACTCCCTGGATGACCGGGTAATCGCTCCCCAGGATCGCGTTGACCACCAGACTGCCCAGGCCAGGGCGGGAGAAGACGCTTTCCACGATGATCGAGCCGGCCAGCAGGCCGCCAAACTGGAGCCCGGCAATGGTGAGGACCACGATCAATCCGTTGCGCAGCGCATGGCGCAGCACCACGCGGCGGCGTCGCAACCCCTTGGCCCGGGCGGTACGGATGTAGTCGCGCCGTAGCACCTCGACCAGACCGGCCCGAGTGACGCGGGCCAGCACCGCCGCCGCCGGCAAGCCAAGGGTAACCGCGGGCAAGATCAGGGTGCGGAGCGTGGAGTCGCCAAGGACGGGAAACCAGCGAAGATTAAGGGCGAAGACATCGATCAAGAGCAGTCCCAGCCAGAAGGTGGGAAGGGAGATGCCAAGGATCGACACCAACATGACCGTGCCGGCGAGCGAGCGGGAGCGGGTGGCGGCGGCCAGGGTGCCGATCCCCACCCCCAGGACGATCGCCACCGCCATGGCGGCCAGGGTCAGGGCCAGGGTCGCGGGGAGGCGGTCACCAATCTCACTCAGAACCGGCCGGCCGCTCCGGATCGAGGTACCGAGATCGCCATGCAAGGCGTTGCCGACATAGCGGGCATACTGCACCGGCAGCGGCAGATCGAGGCCCAGTTCGTGTCGCGCTTGCTGGAGCCCGGCCGCCCCATTCACGTTGGTGCCCATGAGGGTGGACACGGGGTCGCCGGGGACCAGGTGAATCATGATAAAGGTCACCAGGGAGACCCCGAACAGCATCGGGACCAGCAGGAGGATTCGGCGGAGGAGAAACGGCAACATGGGTCAGATGGCTCTCGACACTGCCGGCCTCCGTCTCCCAGCACCGAGTCGGCAGCCGGGAGAGAGAGGCCATTTTGGCACGGGCGGGCTCCGGTTAAGAGCTCAGGGTCGCGTTGTTCAGGATCAGATTACCCTGCGAATCCAGGAACACACCCTTGACCCTGGGCTGCAGGGCGGCATAGTTTTCCGGATCCCAGAGCGGGATCCAGAGGGCCTTGTCGATCGCGTACCGCTCAAGTTGTCCTACCAGGGCGGTGCGCGCGCTGTCGTCGACCATAGTCTTCATCTTCACGATCAGGGCGTCCAGCTTGGGGTCGTTGATCCGGCTATCGTTATAGCCGGTGCCGATCTGTGACGAGTGAAACCAGATGTAGAAGATGTCGGGCCAAGGGTAGCCGGCGTAGGCAAAGAGCGACGCCTGGTCCTTTCCCTTCCGCACGGCGGCGATCTCGCCGTTCAGGTCCAGAAGCTGGATGTTCATGGTGACGCCGATTTTCTTTAGTTGCGCCTGCACGTCCTCGGCGGACTTCTTGAACGAATCGGGATTGTAGACCACCGTGGTAAAGCTAAGCGGTTGGCCGTTCTTTTGCTCCACCCCGTTCTTCATGGTCCAGCCGGCCTGAGCCAGGAGCGCCCGAGCCTTGGCCGGATTGTAGGCATAGCCGTAGCTCTTCACGCCCGACCAATAGTTAAACATGTTTGACTGCACGACCCCATAGATCGGCTGGCCCAACCCACCGAGGCCAATTTGCAACACCTCTTGCTTGTTGACCGCGTAATTCAACGCCTGGCGCACCCGTACGTCGGTGAACGGCGCCTGGGTCACGTTGAACTCAAGGAAGGTACTTTGCAAGGCCAGCGACTTGAGGATGGTGTACTGGCCGCTCTGTTGGATCCGCGGAACCGAGGCACTGGGCACGAGGCGGAGGATGTCGAGCTCACCGGACTGCAAAGCGGCGGTGGCGGCCGCGTCATTGGTCACGATACGGAAGACCAGGGTGGAGATACTGGGCGGCCCTGACTTCACGAAGGACGGACCCCACTTGTAGTTCGGATTCTTTACCAGGGTGATCTGGCTGCCGGTCACCCATTGCTGGACCTGCCAGGGACCGGTGCTGACCGGCTTTCGTCCGAAACCGGATCCCTCGGCCTTGAGTGCCGTGGGACTGAGCGGGGAGAAATGGCCGGAATCCGAGAGTTGGAACAGCAAGAACGGATAGGGGGTTTTGAGCTTGATCGTGAAGCTGTATTTGCCGGTCTGGGTGATCGCTGCCACCGAACCCAAGCGGCTGGCCTCAGCCGCCGCCTTGGTGGCTGGGTTAATCAGGCGCTGAAAGGTCGCCACGTACGCGGCGGCATCGAGGGGCGTCCCATCCTGGAAGGTCACGTCTTGCCGGAGATTGAAGGTATAGAGGAGGCCATTGGGCGAGATAGTCCAGCTTTTGGCCAGGTCGGGTACGATCTTGCGAGTCGGGCTCAAGGCTACCAGCCCATCGCCAAAGAACCGCGCCACGACATCCTCGATCGCGGTCGAACCTTTCTGCGGGTCGAGCGTATCCGGCTCGGCGTTGAGGCCGATCGTGAGGGTGGAGGGACTGGCGGCGCGCGCCGCGGGCCGGGCGGTAAACGGCGTGATCGCGGTAATGGCGAGCAACGAGAGTGCCAGCGCCCCTCGCCGGGCCGCGCGACCAGATAGAAGACTCATGCGTCACCCCTTCCCTGGCTCTCTGGATCAGGCTGAACCCTGGTAAATCGATGGGTAAAACAGCTCAGCCCGTGGATCGCGGTACCGGAGAAAAACCGGCCATGCATGCGCCAATGGTAGGGACTGTCCTCAGGGGATGTCAAGCTTCGAGCCAATGTAGGATTGGCCGCGTCGTGGCAGGTGGCTGTCATGGTGGAGGCGACGGATGCGAAGGCAGGCCCGCCGAGATCGAGGGGGTGAATGGTGGCCGAGGCAGGGGCACCCAGCGCGAAGGCGCCCGGCGGCACCGCCGCCGCCGCCATGGTCTGGCTAGAACTGAGCCGCACCTGCCAGAGCGGGATCGGGTAGGAGGGATCCAGGCTACTGGCATCAAAACCGCGCAACACCGAGGTCTGAGCGTCGAAGTAAAAGATGGTTCGCTGGGCGGGCCGATTGGTCCAGCCATCCACCTCGACCACATTCACCGCGAATCCATCCAACGTTTGTTGGGGCAACAAACGAACGCTTCCTGGAGATGCTTGGGACAGTGTGCTGAGCGTCTGGGCTACGTCGCCCTCGTTGAATACGTCGTTAGGCACCGCCCAACTCGCCGTCCACTAATCGGCGCGCGGCACGGCCATGTCAAATGGCTGCTATATCACCGAGGCACATCAAACGAGCAAGCGGTTCGCGCCTCGGTTCGGTGAGAATCGCGTCCAGGGCGGCCAGGCAAATCACTACTCCCCGGCATCCCGCCGCAACTGCGCGGCGCATGCCTGCAACATCCAGCCGCTGCCCGGATCCCCCCGCTCGTAAATCTCTTGCCAACTGGCCAGATGGTCAAGGATGCTTTGCAGTCCCGGATAATCGGGAAGGCTCCCAGCGATGTCCCAGATCGCGCGCGTCTGTTCCTCCGGGTGGGGGCTCTCCAGCTGCCTGGTCATCAAGTCCAACTCAATCGCCGCTCGACGGAGGGCCCGCGCCTCGTCTCGCACCATTGCTAGGTCTGGTCCTCCGATGAGGGGGAGTGATTGGGAGGATGGGCGACATCGCTCAGCATGGGGAAAGCTCCCGTATCAATCCGGCGCAGGTTCACTTCGATCGTGGCCCGCCGTCGCCGTTCACGCCGCTCCTTTCGCAAGGCGTGAAACCAACTCAACAGCGGCCGTGGGCGTCGGATGAGCGGGCGGGATGTGGTGTGCATGGTCTCTACCTCCTTCGGCGCCGCCAGAAAACTAGCCTGGCACGCCGCGCGGCATACATGCATTGTGGCACACTCACCATAGCCTGTCGACCGGCATGGTGTGTAACCCGGCCGTGGCCGCCGGCATGCACGATAATTAGCCGGTCCCCCACCATGGTTGAACCAAACGGGTGAGATCTGGTACGGTAGGCGCGGCATCGGGCAAGCCTCAGTGCCACATTCACGGCGGATGCAGGTATCCGCATTGGGAGGGGCTACTTATGGGACGACAATGGACGAAACCGCGAAACCTTGAGATCAGCACCTTTGATCAAGATGGCCTGACGGCGGCGACTGCCGCCTATTTCCAGGCGCTTCCGCAACTGCACCAGGAACTGATTCTCGCCCTCTCGGGGAACCGCCAGACCAGCCCCGTGGCCGTGATCGGTCAGGCGATCGCGGACGGACTGGAACGAATGGTGGAGGAAGTTCAGACCACGGAGAATGATCCGGATTTGAGTCCCCCAATCAGCGCTCCCGCTGGATGGGCGGTTCACCTGAGGCCGAACCGAGTGAGTACGCGGAGGGCAGGGTAAACTCCGCGGCGACGCGGTTGACTGGTGGCGGTGGCGGTCGCTATCATGCTTTGGTGTGCTGGGCGACGTAGCCAAGTGGTTAAGGCGGGGGTCTGCAAAACCCTTATCGTCGGTTCGATTCCGACCGTCGCCTCCTCAGTCCATTCCTGATGGCGCCGTCATCCTCCTCATGGATGGCGAGGAAGACGAGGCGCCAGGTGGTCTACCTCTGGCATGCCGGCGATGGTGATCGGAAATGCGCGCGTTCCTATCTGGGATGATATTTTGACTGGCCGACAAGAGGTAGCCAGGTGATCTCGTTCCAGATTGAACCCGCGGTCAGCGCCGGAAAGGCGGTCCTGCGCGTCCGCTGCTCCGACCAGCAACTGATCGTCCTGAAGCGTCTGCTCGCGGGCGCCTTCTCCGGTCAGGCCCCGCCCCTGGTCCGCGAGTTGGATCAGACCCAGTTCACGCACCGCTGCGTCGTCCCCGAGCCAGAAGCGTCTCTACGCGGGCGATGGGCCGGCTGGCAGATTGAGTTGTTACTCGCCGCCGCGCCGAAGGAAATCACCCCGGCAACCACCCGCCCAGCCCCCCATGCCGACCCCACGACCACCAGAATGTCCAGGGAGCGGTCAGCCGCCTCCGAGCCCCTCGGCGCGGAAGGGGGTTCGACCGAAGTAGGCTCGACTGCGCCCACCCGGTCGCCCACCCCTCCAGGCGGGAAGCCCGGTTGGGCGATCCGCCCCACTCGCGTAGTCCCGGACCCGCTGGAGCGCCGACTTCTCCATTTATCCAGTCTTTCGGCGCCCGAGCGGCTCGCCGGTCTGGAGGAACTGGCGGCCTCGTTCGCCGGCGGACCCGTGCCGGAGGCGGTGGAGATGATGCGGGCCCGCGCGGCGAACGAGGCCGGCGACTACCAGCGAGCAGTCGCGGCCTACGAGGAACTGATCCCCAGGCTGAGCATGTCGGATCAGGTGAACGCGCGAGCCGAGTTGGTCGAGGTGCTGCTGTTGGCCAGTCAGCCCGCCAGGGTCGTGGCCTGGATTCCGGACGATGAGACCGAACCTCACCTCCGCGGCCTACTTGGGGTGGCCCTGGATCGCCTGGGCCGGGACGGGGAGGGGCTGGCACATCTCGCCTACTCCTGGGAGACGCCTTCCGCGCGAAGCCCTCTGGTGGCCCGCGCCCTGGCTCGCGTCTACTGGCGCCGCGAGGCGTATGAGGCCGCCGCGCCGCCCTATAGCTACCTGTTCGATCATGCACTGCAGGATCTGGACGCCGACGACTACCTTGCCATGGCGGAATTGGCGGAGATCGGGGCCTTCGGCAAGGGCGCCGATACCTACCAACTCACCTGTATTGAGCTCTTCGCCGCCAGCGCCACGCCGGCGGCCCGCGCCGAGGAAAACGCTCAGCGCATGATACGGGCGGGATTAGAACTCGCGCGCCGCCAGGGAGATCCGAGCCGGCTCTTCCGGGCGTACCAGCAGGTTCTCGATGACCTGTCACGGCGCCGATCCGAGACCGGCGGTGAGGTGGTGGACCTCCTCGACCACATCGCCGCCGACCATCATGGCGGGCGAATCGCCGGCAGCAGCCGCTTCGACTTGGTGGAGGAAGTGCTGGAATATCTGAAAGATTATCCCACGAGTCTCCGCCCGCCGCTGATCGCCACCCTGGAAGATCTGCTGGAAACCGAAGTGGCCGCCTCCACTCGTCTGGGCTCGCCTTTCCCTTCTTATGTCAAAGACTTAGGTCGAGTACTGCACCGCCTGAGGAGCCGGAGTCCGATCTTCGAGGTATACAAGCACGCACTGGCGGCCCGGCAGGCACCCGAGCCGGCGGCCGGAGGGGACGAAGCACCGCCGGGCATCGCGGGGAAGCGGGTGGCCCTGGTGGGAGGTCACGATCGGACGCGGCTGCATGTAAAGGCCCTCTTGCATGATTGGGGAGCGGCGGTGGACGAGGTACCGCCGCCCACGGCCGGGCGGATAAGCGAGCGCGAGGTGCTCGACCGAGTCCACTCAAGTGATCTGATCGTCCTCATTGTCTCCTACATGGGGCACGATATGAGCACCATCGTCTCGAACTTGAAACAGCGGGAGGCCGTCCGCGGGAAGGTGCTCCCAGTGGAGTGCCGAGGAGTGAGTGGAGTCTGCCGCGCCATCCGCGATTGGGCCGAGGGAGTGGCGCGGTGAGCCCGGTCCTGTATGGCGGCATTGACGCGGGCGGAACCTCAACCCGCTGCCTGGTAGCCGATCGGCACGGGCGCGTCCAGGGAATCGGCCATGGGGGGCCGGGGAACAGTCTGTTATGCGGCGAGGACACCGCCCTGCGTTCAATGACGGGCGCGGTAAAGGATGCGGTGCCCGAAATGGCGGCCGGGGAGCTTCAGTATCTGCACATCGCCGCCGCCGGCACCGTGGTTCCCGCCGGAAGCGAGCGGTTGGCGCGGAGGGTGACGGCGGGGAACGACGCCCCGGCGGCCTTGATCGGAGCCCTGGTCGAGGATCCGGGGGCAATTGTGATCGCGGGGACTGGGTCCGCCTGCTGCGGCCAGGACGGAAAGGGGCGGATCGTGGTGGAAGGGGGATGGGGGCCGCTGGCGGGCGACGAGGGGAGCGGCTACGCGATCGGCCGCGAGGCGCTCCGCTTGCTGGCCCGAGCGATGGACGGACGCGAGCCGGAAGGTCCATTGCTCATCGCCTTGCGCGGGCGGTTCGCGACCAGCGACCGGGCCGCGTTTCAGGCATCCGTGTATAGTCCGCCGTTGCCTCGGGACCAGGTCGCGGCGATCTCGGATCTGGTCGCGGGGGCGGCGCGGGTCGGGGATCGCGCGGCGAAAGACATTCTTGGCCAGGCAGGCCGGGATCTTGCCGGGGCGGTCGCGGATCTGCTGGGCCATCTGGGTTTGGGGGGACGGGAGGCGTCGGTGGCGGTCAGGGGCGGGGTATGGCAGGCCGGTCCATCGATCCTGACCCCCTTCACGCGGTCCTTGAACCAGCGCGCGCCCAGCGCGCGCGTGGTTGCCGCCCGGTTCCCGGCCATGGCGGGCGCCCTGTTGCTGGCCTATCGGCACGAGGGTATCCGTCTAGAGCCGGAATTGTTGGTCAACCTTGAGCGCGATCTGGCGGCGCGCGGGGTGGGGTGAGAGGAGTGGAGATGAAGTATATCGCGCTGACCATGGTCCGGGAACACATGGAGGACATTCCATCATACAGTTGTCCCGATGGCTTCTCGATCCGGACCTTCGGGCCGGGGGACGAGCGACACTGGGCCAGGCTTGAGCGATTGGCCGGGGAGTTTCCCGACCAGGAAGCGGCGCTCGCCTACTTCACGCGGGAGTACGGTCCCCACCAGAGCAAGCTGGCGGATCGGTGCTTTCTGCTCCAGAACGGGCAGGGCGAGCCAATTGGTACGGCCACCGCCTGGGACCACGATTTCGCGGGGGCAGTTCGCGGACGGGTATCATGGGTTGCCATCGACCCCGCCTACCAGGGACGGAAGCTGGCCAAACCCTTGTTGAGCGCGGTAATGGCCCGCCTGGCGCGGAGCCATGGGAAAGCCTATCTAACCACGCAAACCACGAGTTATCCGGCGATCAATCTCTATCTGTCATTTGGTTTCAGGCCCCATCTGGTCCACCAATCCTGCGAGGAGGGCTGGGCGTTGATGGAGGAAGTGCTCCAGCGCAAGATTCGCCGATCGCCAGAGTGACGGGTTCGGGTTCGCGCCAAGAAGGGGCCGAGCGCAACGGCGATGACGAAAACGCGGGCACGCCAATTGACGTGGACCGGGTCGCGTGGCACACTTGGCGACGGGTGCATCACCAGCCGGCGTGGTGAAATGGCAGACACAAGCGACTTAAAATCGCTCGGGCAACCGTGCGGGTTCGACTCCCGCCGCCGGCACCACCAGAGAGCACGAGTGGAGGAGGTACATTGATCATGGTCTTCTTCTATTCAGAATTGCACCCGACCAGTATGGAGACGTGGAGATTACCGCTTATCCCAGCCGCGATTGGAGCGACCCTGGCGCGTAACCACCGCGACATCATCGACCAGGAACTCTACCGGGATCCGGCGGAATTGGCTCACGCCGCGCGCCCTCAAGACGCGGCGAGTGTTGCCGGTTCATGGGGATATATGGAAGGCCTGGGTCGAGGAGCCGCATCTGGTCGAACCCCCGCTGGCGGGCAGCGGCATTGAACCGGTGATCCTGGCTCAAGGCGAATCCGTCGCCGTCTGAGCGCTCTGAACCTGCCGGGCAGCATGCCGTCCAGCAGGTTGCCTAGGTCTCGCGCGCCTCTCGTCCATACAGAAGCAAGGCCACCAGGATCACCACCCCGTCGGCGATTTTCCGTACCGCGTCAGGGTTGGGCGGCTGATATTGCAGCAGGACGGCCGGCAACACGGTGATAAAGATGGCCCCTGCCACGGTGCCCCAATACATGCCACGTCCTCCTAATATGGAGGCCCCGCCAATGACCACCGCCGAGATGCTGGCGAACAGATAAGGATCGCCCATGGCGAGGGTAGCCTGGCTCCCGAAAGCCGCGAGGGCGATCCCGGTGATCGCGGCGAACATGCCGCTGAGCGCATAGACGATGATGGTAACCCCGCGCGTGTTGACCCCCGCCAGATAGGCCGCCATCACGTTGTTTCCCACGGCATATACGCGCCGGCCAAGGGTTGAGAAGGCCAGGACAAGTCCCACCAGAATGATGATTACGGCCCAAACCAATAATCCATTGGGCACGCTGGGAAACAAGGTTCCGGTAAAGGCGTTCTGTACCGAGGGTGGTACATACGAATTGCATTGGGGGCAGGTGAACCCGCTGGTAAGCCCCAGCGTGGCTCCCTGCATAATCCCGTTCATGCCCAGGGTCATGACCACGGCCGGGACGTCAAACAAGACGATGCCCAGGGCGTTGACGGCGCCTATCCCCAGTCCCGCCGCCAGCGCAAGCGGCACCGACCACCAGACGTTGCCGTCCAGCCCCAGGGAACGAGTGGTGAACATAATAGCCAGGGAGTTAAGCACCCAGGGTATGGATAGATCAATGCCGCCGATCAGGATCACAAACGTTTGTCCGGCCGCCGCGATACCGACAAACGAGGAGAGCAGCAACAAACTGGTAATGTTGCTGAACTGCACAAAGGATGATCGGTGAAGACCGCCGATCACGAAAAGGACGATATCGGCGGTGTAGGCCAGGGTAACGGCACGCATGGTCGGCGAGAGACGGCGCACCCTCGCGGCCAACGAGGCGAACGGCGAGTCGTTCCCGGGCCCGCTCCCTGGGGTCATCAACATCCCTCCTGACTGCTCATCGGCCTCGCTGCAGCAATCTGCCCACCAGGACGCTTGCCACTACGGCAAGAATGAGGAATAGCCCCTGAAACAGATCGGTATATTCCTGGTCAATCGCGGTGAAAAACAGCACGATCAGGATAAGGTTGAGGATAAAGGCGCCGACCAGCGCGCCCAGAGCGCTGCCGCGACCGCCGAACAGGCTGATACCCCCCAACACCACGGCGGCAATGGAGGTAAGGGTAAAGGTGTCGCCGGAGGTCGGATCACCCGAGGTGTTGACGGTCGCGAAGTAGAGGCCGGCGAAGCCGGAGAAAAAGCCGCTGAGGCCGAAGGCGGCCAGACGGGTTCGTACGACGGCGGCGCCGTTGGCGCGGGCCGCCCGGGCATCGTTGCCTATGGCATAGAGCGTGGCCACGAACGGCGTGCGCCGCAATATCTGCCAGAACACGATGAGGAGAGCCAGCAGCACCAGGCTGTTCGGCAGATAGCCAAGTCTGGGAAGGGTGCCGGAGAACATATCGGTCATCGCCTGCGGAATTTGACCGCCAGGGGTGTTCATGATCTCAATCGCTACTCCCTGATAGATGGTCAGGGTAGCGATGGTCACCACTATCGGTTGTAGCCGACCATAGGCTACCAGCAACCCATTGATCAGGCCCGCCCCCGTACCCAGCAGCAAGACAAGCAGCGATACCCCGATCATGGAACCGGTACTGGTCCCCATGTGTACGGCGGCAAATGCGTTCGTCATATCGATGATGCCGCCTACTGAGAGGTCTATGCCGCCGGTCAACACCACCATGGCCTGACCCATGGCGGCCAGTCCGGTGGTGAGGGTGTTATTGACGGTGGTGGTCAACTCGAAGTTGCCCGGAGCGCGTCCTTCGCGGGCAATGAAGAGGAAGTAGTACAGAATGAGCAAGGCCGCTAGCAAGCCCAGGCTGAGCAACAGCGGCACGTTCTGGGCGCTGTAATAGCGAAGGCGCATCCGCTTGCTGAAACGACCGCGGGGAGCCGGAGCGGCGGTCGCGCTCATGCGGGCGCCCCCGCTGCTTGCCGGGCACTCAACGGCCGATCCGACCCAGGAACGCGGATCGCGGCGGCCACGATTGCCTCGGGGGTGATCGCCTGGCCCTCGAGCTCAGCTACGAAACGCCCTTCCCGCATGATGATCACCCGATGGCAGATGTGGGCAAGCTCCTCGGTGTCGGTGGAATAAAAGAGCAAGGTGTGCCCCTCGGCCGCCAGCCGCAGGATTAACTCATAGATATCATGCTTCGTCGCCACGTCGACCCCGCGGGTAATGTCATAGAGCAAGAGGATTCTGGCGCCTGAAAGGAGCCATCGGCCGAGCAGCACCTTTTGCTGGTTGCCGCCGCTCAGCATCCCTACCGGCTGCTCCTGGCTGGGAGTGCGCACCGCCAGCTGCTCGATGATACTCCGGTTCAGGATCTCCTCGGCACGCCGATGAATGATCCCTGCCCGAGAGAGACGTCCCAGAATGGGTAGGCTCAGGTTGGCGCGAATGGAAAGGGGAAGCAAGAGACCCTCGGTTTTGCGGTCCTCGGGCACCAGGGCGATACCGGCCCGAATGGCGGCCCGCGGACTGCGTAAACGGACGCGAGCGCCTCGCACGTCGATGAAGCCCGATTTGAAGCGTCCGGCCCCAAACAGGGCCAGAAACAGATCGCGCTGCCCCTGCCCGGCCAGACCGCCAACCCCGAGAATCTCACCCTCGTACGAGGTAAACGTGGCGCCGCGCAACCCACGGCCCGCCAGATCGTGCGCCGCGAAAACCGGGGTCCGTTTGGCCAACGGCGGCGGTTCCGGGTATTGCATGTCCAGCTTCCGCCCCGTCATCAATTCGACCGCTCCTTCCTCGCTCAGGTCAATGCCCGCGAAGACGCCGACGCTGGCTCCATTGCGGAAGACGGTTATCCGGTCGGCCAACCCTTTGATCTCGTTCCAGCGATGCGAGGTGAAGACCATGCACACGCCACGCCGGCGCAAGTCGGCAATCAGACCGAAGAGCCACTTCACCTCTTCCTCGGCCAGGGCCGAGGTCGGCTCGTCCAGGAAGAGAATCCTTGGCTGCCGTGAGACGGTTTTGACGATTTCCACCACCTGCCGCCGGCCGAGGGTCAGATTGGCCACCAACTCAAGCGGATTGAGCCCCTGCACCGCATACTGATCGAGAAGGGTCTGCGCCGCGTCGGGCATCGCACCCCGCCGGATGAGGCCGCCGAACCGCGGTTCCCGATCCAGCAGCAGGTTCTCGGCCACGGTCATATACGGCAACAGAGTCAGTTCCTGAAAGATGGTAGCCATTCCCAACTGCAGGGCCGCCTGGGGGCTACCGAGAGATACCGGTTGATTGTGCACTCTGATCTGCCCCGAATCGGGCGGATACAGCCCGCTGAGGATCTTGATCATGGTGCTCTTACCGGCGCCGTTCTCCCCTACCAGGGCGTGTACCTCGCCCTGCTCGGCGCTGAATGACGCTTCACGCAAGGCGCGGACGCCGCCGAATGACTTCGAGATTGACAATCCCTCAATGCTCGGCACGCTCTTGCCTCCCCCGCCGGGTGCATAAAACAGGGTCGTCGCCAAAAAGATACCAAGAAGCCGCGGGAAAGACGCGACCGCCCGTAGCCGCGTCTTTCCCTGGCTTCTCGACGTTTACGACTTGGGTAGGCGAATGTTGATCGTTCCCGGGCAGGGAGTCCCCTTGGTTGCCGCGGCGGAGCAGAGCAGCACCGTGGCCTTGGATCCGCTGTCGGTAAAGTCGTCGAAGAAGCTGTCGGGCAGGCTCTTGAAGGCCGTGACCCCTTCCTTGACCGTGTCGGTGGTCACGGAGGGGAAGGGAATGGTCACGTTACCTTTAGGCCGCTTGCCGTCAAGCACTTCAACCGAGAGTTCCAGCGCCGCCAGAACCACAAATGGGGGCTGGCCGATCGAGATGGCCTTGAATCCCTTGCTCTTGTACTTGAGCATATCCTCCCGGAAGCCGTTCTCCGCCTCGCCGGCAAAGGGGACCAACGGGCGATGAGCGGCGAGCAGCGCTCTGATCACCCCATCGGTGCCGCCCTGTACGTAGAAGCCGTCTATCTTACCAAGCGAAGGCAGCGCCTGCGCCGTGGCCCGTTGAGCGGCATCGGATGCCCACTGGCCGGGGTAGGTCGAGATGACTTTGATCCCGGGGTATTTCTTGAAAACCGCATTGGCCCCCTGATCGCGCTGAATGCTGGCGGGGGCGCCCGGCACCCCGGATACCATCACCACATTGCCCTTACCGCCCATGGCATTCACCAGGAAGGTAGCAAGCTGCCTGCCGAATGCCACCTCATCAGTGTTGATCTGGAGAGCACACGGAGCCGTGACCTGGTTGTCGAATGACACTACCAGGATACCGGCGCTACAAGCTTGATGGATCACGCCGTTGAGGCCGGTCGTCGAGGCGGCATCGACCAAAATGGCGTCTACACGGGAAGAAATGAGGTTGTCCATCTGCTGCGTCTGCTTTGAGACGTCGTTGCCGGAGTTGTAGGCCGTGCACTTCACCAATTTGTTGAGCGGCGCCATGGCGCAGGAAGCGCGGAACTCGTTCTCCATTTCCACGCGCCAGGTGTTGCCGATATACGAGTTGCTGAGCGCGATGGTATAGGGGGCGCCGTGCGAGAGGGCGCGGAGCGGCGGCAGCGCGACCGAGTGGGCGGAGGCCGACTGACGCGCGAGTGGTTGCATGAGAGAAACGAGAAGCAAAAGTGCCAGGCCGATTATGCCCATTGGGCGAAAGGATTTGGCGCGCATCGAACCACTCCCATCCTTTAGGTGCTACATGACTCAATTCTGATCCTGGCCAAGCCTGGAGTATGATCATGCCATGTCCCCAGGCGGCGCAACCGACTACCCCGCTCGACCGCGGGGTCAGTTCCTTTGCTCACCCCCTTTCGATGAGTCAGCTAACCGCGATGTCCTCACATGCGCGTCGGCGCGCGTCAAGATTTCAGGCAATAACTCGGTCCCGAGGCCGGGTCCGTTCAGGGGATAGATGTATCCATCCCTGACTTCCGGAATCTGGGTGACCAATTCGCGATACCAACCCGTGTAGTAGGCACGCACCGACTCCTGGATCAGTGCGTTGGACGCATTCATCGAGAGATGCACCGCCGCCGCGAACTCTACCGGTCCACTGCAATCGTGTGGGGCAATGGGCAATTGGTAGGCTTCCGCCATGGTAGCGATTCGCTTGCCCTCGGAGATGCCGCCGGCCCAGGCGGGATCGAAGATGATCACGCCCGCCGCCCGCCGCTCCAGCAAGTCGCGGAACGACCAGCGGGTGCCGAGGGTTTCGCTGGCGGCTACCGGCACTCGCGTGCTCCGGGCGAACTCCGCCAGGGCCCCCAGATCATCCATGCGGATCGGATCCTCGTACCAGGTCGGCCTATAGTCTTCCAGGGCCTCGGCAATCTTCTTCGCGCACGGGAGATCCCATAGACTGTGCAACTCGACCATGATCTCCATGCGGTCACCCACGGCGGCCCGGATCTTGCCGAACGGCTCCAGTCCCTTCTTGAGATCCTCATTCGAGATGTAATGGCCGCCGGACGCTTCGGCGTACGGGTCGAACGGCCAGATTTTCATCCCGGTAATGCCCTGCTCCAGCAGGCTGTGGGCCAATTCATCGGCGCGATGAATAAAGGCGTCCAGATCCTCATAGGGGCCCGCGCTCGCGGCGGCCATGCCCCAGTTGTCCACGGGCAGACCGCCGCCACCGGGCGCCTTGCGCACGTAGCGGTAGCCGGCACAGGTGTTATAGGTGCGGATTCGTTCTCGGTAGGCCCCGCCCAGCAATTGGTAGATCGGCTGCCGGCAGACCTTGCCCAGGATGTCCCAGAGCGCGATGTCGATGGCCGACCGGCCCCGGCTTTCCACCGCCGTACTGTTGAAGCCTACGAAAGGGTTCAGCCCTTGCCAGTGCCGATCGATAGTTAGGGGATCCTTGCCCAAGAGGTAGGGCGCCGCCGTCTCATGGACCCACGACGCCGTCGCCTGGGCGCCGAAGAATGTCTCTCCCAGGCCGCTAATCCCCTCATCAGTATGTATGGTGATGTAGGTGAGGTTGGGAAATTCCTCAATGAGCAGAGTATCGATCGCCGTGATCTTCATGCTCTTCGTCTCCATTCACCTGGGCCATGTGGATGATAGACCGGTTGCCGGCCGCGGGGCAACCAGATCCCTTTACGTCTCTTGCCCATTCCTCACTCGCTGGGCCAACCGCTCTCGTACGAACCCATCCAGCCCTCCGTTGTCCAGCAGTCCCTGAATGAACGGCGGTACGGGGCGGCTTATAAAGGTCCGATGATTGGCGACAATGGTTCCCGCCGCCGCGTCCACGGCCACCCTCGCGCCGTCCTCTATGTGCTCGACCGCTTCCGGGGCAACGACCAGCGGTAGCCCTATGTTGATCGCGTTACGATAAAAGATGCGGGCGAAACTCGCGGCCACCACGCAGGAAATACCGGCCGCCTTGAGTGCGATGGGCGCATGCTCGCGCGACGATCCACAGCCGAAATTGCGCCCCACCACCAGGATGTCGCCCTTCCGCACCCTGGAGGCAAAATCAGGATCCAATCCCTCAAGCGCGTGGCGGGCCAGATCGGCGGGCTCGCTGAGATTCATGTAGGGACCAGGGAGAATGACATCGGTGTCTACGTCGTCTCCATAACGGTGCGCGGCGCCCTGGAAGATCATCTTACTCCTCAGCTAGGCGAAGGCGGGCGGCGCCTTGACCAGGCGCGCCGGATCCTGAATGGTGCCCTCTAGAGCGCTTGCCGCGGCCACATAGGCATTGGCCAGGTAGACCTGGCTCGTCACGTGCCCCATACGCCCCCGGAAATTGCGATTGGTAGTGGTCACCGCCACCTCGCCCGCCGCCAGGATACCGTTGTGCAGGCCACAGCAGGCGCCGCAAGTAGGCATGGAAATCGAGGCCCCGGCGGAGGACAGGATCTCCAGAACACCCTCGCGCATGGCCTGGCGATAGATCTCCTGGGTGGCCGGCACCACGATCAACCGCACGCCCGAGGCGATATGTCGTCCGCCCAACACGTGTGCCGCCTGCCGGAGGTCGGTCATCGTGCCATTGGCGCAGTTACCGATATATACCTGGTTGACCGGAATCCCTGCCACCCGGCTGACCGGAACCACGTTGCCAGGGCTATAGGGGACGGCGATCAGCGGCTCCAGTTCCCGGAGATCGAACAGATGGCGGGCGCTATAGACGGCATCCTCATCCGGCAGCACCGTCTCAAAGGAGCGAAGGGCGCGCGGCAGGACGTAGGCGAGGGTGACGTCGTCGGGCGGGACCATTCCCGTCTCGGCCCCCGCCTCCACCGCCATATTGCACAGCGCCATCCGCTCGTCAATGTTGAACATCGGCATGGCGGGACCGGCAAACTCAAGCGCCTGGTAGGCGGCCCCGTCCACCCCGAGCCGGCCGATCACGGAGAGAATGAGATCCTTCCCAGTGACGAAGGGGTGGCGAGGACCGCTGAATTCGCAGCGGATCGTCTCGGGCACCACGATCCATTGCTCGCCCAGCGCCATGGCGGCGGCAATATCGGTGGAGCCCATGCCCATGCCGAGGGCCCCGAAGGCGCCGACGGTGCAGGTGTGGGAATCGGCACCAAGGATGAGATCTCCTGGCGCGACTAGCCCTTTTTGCGGGAGGAGAGTGTGCTCTATGCCCCCGTCGGTCAACTCAAAATAATAGCGAAGATTATGCGCCCTGGCGAAGCGCCGCATGGCCTCCAGGGCCAGCGCGCTTCGCGCATCCTTTGCTGGGGCAAAGTGATCGGAGATCAGCACCACCCGCTCGCGATCGAACACATGGGTGGCACCAAAGCGCTCGAATGTGTCGAAGGCAATCTGGCCATTGGCATCATGGAGATGCACCAGATCCAGGCGAGCGATCACCACGTCGCCCGCCATCGCATCCGCCGTATCGGCGTGGCGGGCCAGGATCTTCTCGGCCATCGTGCATCCCATGCGGGCTCTCCTTCAGGTAGACCGACGGGCCAGGAGCATCCGGCCAGGCCAAAGCACTGCTCTCACGCGCCGATGCCAAACCACTCGGGACGAGCGTAGCGGCCCAATTCACGCTGGGCATCGATCCAGCGCTGGGCAACCTCGCCGTCCACGGTCAGTTCGGTATTGAGGGCGGCGCGCCAGTAAAAGTTGAAGTATGGCACGCCGGCCAGTGCCATCTCCCGCTCATCGCGCCAGGGATCGAGCCCGAGCATCGCCGCCCAGGTGACAAAGTCGGCATACATCACGATCTTTTCCTCGATGGTGACCGGCAGCATCTCTTCCTCGGGCGGAGTGAGACCCAGAGCCAGGCACTCCCGGCGGGTGGGTCCGGGCGTATGGCACAGAACGCAGCGCCGGACTGAAAGCGGGAACCCGTGCTCCTCGGCCAGGTGAAAGCCCAGAATAGGGTGCATCAAATTATCGCTGAGCAGATTCTTTGCTCGGTCACCCCACTCGGGAATGGTCACCGCCTCGCCCTTGAGCTGGGGAATCCCCATGTCGTGCAGCAGCGCCCCGTACTCTACGACCTGGCGGCTCACCGGCGTCCCCGCGGCCGAAACGGCATCGGCGAGCTTGAGCGCCCGCTCGCATACGGTCACAACATGCTGGATGAGCGTGGCGGAGGAGCCGGTGCGTTGCAGCAGGGCGATCACGTCATCCCGGCCGAGCGCCGGCATGTCTTCCCGTTGTTCGGTTGCCTGCATTGCCGTTCTCCTTCCCTCACTCATTGCGCGGTATATCCACCATCGAGCGCAATCACGGAACCGGTCATCATGGCCGAGGCAGGGCCGGCCAGATAGAGCACGGTACCAACCACTTCCTCCGGTTGACCCATGCGGCCAAGCGGAATACGGCTGATTACGCGGTCTTTGTAGGCCGCTTCGGCCCCCAGCACCTTTTGTACCATCGGGGTCTCGAAGGTGCAGGGCGCGATGGCGTTGACGGTCACGCCGTAGGGCGCCCACTCCACGGCCAGGGTGCGGGTAATCTGCACCACCCCGCCTTTGCTGGCGCAGTAGGCCACGCTCATCGGCAGTCCCACCAAGCCGCCGATAGACGCCATATTGATGATCCGCCCGCTGCCTTGCTCGATCATCACCCGTCCGGCCGCCTGACAGCACAGCCAGGTGCCTTTCAGATTGACGGCGATGATTCGATCCCATTGCTCCTCGCTGAAGTCGGTAGCCGGTTGGCGAAGGGTGATACCCGCGCAGTTGACCAGGATGTCCAACTGCCCCCAGGCCTGTACCACGGCGGCGACCGCCCCGGCCACCGCCGCCGAGACGGTGACGTCAGTTCGGAGGGACAGCGCGGCGCCACCCCAACCGGCGATTTCCTCTCGCAAGGCAAGCAGGCGCCCCTCTTCCAGGTCGGCCAGGGCCACGCGAACGCCGGCTCGCGCCAGACCACGGGCGATCGCGGCGCCAAGGCCGCCTGTGGCACCGGTGATCAGGGCCGTGCGGCCCTCCAGAATAAACCCTGCCTCGCGAAATCCGTCAACCGCCACGGCAACCTGCCTTTCGCCGCCCGCTCATGACTTGGTATCCAGGTGATCGAGGTTATTGGCCAGCGTCTCCAGGAAACGTGCCACTCGTGCCCCATCGAGAATCCGATGGTCGGCGGTGACCGTGACCATGATGACCGCCGTCACCTGCAGGGGATCCGGAACCACGATGTTCCGTATACATCCCACCGCGAGGATGGCGGCCTCCGGCGGATTAACGATGGCGGTAAACTGGTCCACACCCATGGGGCCCAGGTTGGACACCGTGAAGGTGGCGCCGCTCAAGGCGCCCACGGAGAGCCGCCCGCTCCGGGCGTCCGCCTGCAGGCGGGCGCGCCGCTCGGCCAGGGATTGGAGGTTCAGCGTATGGGCGTCATGGATGACAGGTACGATCAACCCCTCGGGCAACGCCAGGGCAAGGCCGAGATTGACCTCTTCATGGAGGAGGACGGCCGGCGGATCCCCGGCCTGGAAGCTGGCGTTTAGCTCAGGATGGACCCGCAGTGCCCGTACGGCGGCCAGGTGAATGAGGTCCGCCACCCCCGGCCCACGCTCGTCGGCCTTGCCCGCGCCACGGACATTCCGCAAATAGCGCAGGGCTTCCCCCATATCCAGCCGGCGCTGCAGCGAGAACTGCGGCACGGTGCCGACCGATACAGACATTCGTTGGGCTGTGACCGCCTGCATCTTGGTGAGCGGAACGACTCGACCCATCGTTGGCGGCGCGGCGCCCGCCGCTCGACGCGCATCCGCCGCTCGTTGCACGTCTTCCAGACCAATCCTCCCGCCAGGGCCGGTGCCGGCCAGCGCCGCGAGGTCGACGCCAAGTTCTCTGGCCAGGTTCTTGGCGGCGGGCGAGGCATTCACATGTGGGCGCCCACCTTCCTCGTCTACCGTGGCGGGCGGCGCAGCCCCCTGGTCGGCGGACGGGATAGGCGGAAGCTGGTCGCCGACCGTGCCGGTCGTGGTCGCGAGGCCGGCGCCATGTGCCGTCAGGGGCTCATCGGCCGAGGCGGTGAGGAGGGCGATCAGCGTATCGCAGGGCACCTCGACTCCGGCCGCGACCAACAGGGAGCGGAGAAACCCACCGGCAGGCGCCTCCAGGGCGGCGTTTACCTTGTCGGTCTCGATTTCCGCCAACTCCTCACCCTTGGCAATGCGGTCGCCAACTGCCTTGCGCCACTCAATGACCGTTCCCACCTCCATGGTCAGGCTGAGCCGCGGCATCCTTACCTCGGTAACCATGGTCGTCCCCTGCTCCGGCGCCTCATCATCGCTCCCACGTGCTATGCTGCCGTCTCACGGATCGCCGCCTCAATCCGCGCTTCATCGGGGACCAGATAGTCCTCTAGTTCGGGCGAGAAGGGGACCGGCGTGTTAAAGGCGGCCACGCGCCTGATCGGAGCATCCAGGTAGGTAAAGGCCTCGGCGCCGACAATAGTGGCCAACTCGGCCCCGAAGCCGCCTCGTTCCACGGCTTCATGCACAATCACCAGCCGATGCGTCTTGCGTACCGAGGCCAGAATGGTGGCGCGGTCGAGGGGAACGAGCGAACGCGGATCAATCACCTCAAGATCTGGGCCGCCCGTGGCGGCCAGCCGTTCGGCCACCGCCAGGGCGCGCGGCACCATACGCGAGGTCGCTACCACCGTAACATCACGGCCGACCCGCTTGATATCGGCCACGCCCAGGGGAATCAGATACTCCTCGTCGGGCACGGGCCCTTTATAGTTATACATCATCTTGTGCTCGATAAAGAGCACGGGATCTGGGTCGCGGATGGCGGTCTTGAGCAGCCCCTTGGCATCGTATGGGGTGGAAGGCATGACCACCTTGATTCCTGGTACGTGGATAAACCAGGCTTCAAGGCTTTGCGAGTGCTGCGCCGCCGAGGCCCGGCCCGAGCCCCCCGCCGTGCGGATGACCAGCGGCACGTTGACCTGGCCTCCGGACATGTAGCGGATCTTGGCCGCCTGGTTGACCGCCTGGTCCATGCCGGTGGCGATGAAGTCGAAGAACATGATCTCCGCCACCGGGCGCATGCCCGCCAGGGCCGCGCCCACGGCGCAGCCAATGATGGCCGCTTCCGAGATTGGCGTATTGCGAACGCGGTCCTCGCCAAACTCCGTCGAGAGGCCCTTGGTGACCCCAAAAGTACCGCCCCAGGGGTCGATCATCTCCTCGCCGATCAGCACCACCGCCGGGTCGCGAAGCAACTCCTCGCGCAACGCCTCGCGGATCGCGTCCCGATACTGTAGCTCTCTCACAGCGGCACCCCCGCCGGCCACTCGGTATAGACATCCTCCAACGCCGTTTCCGGACGCGGGCGCGGGCTGGCCTCGGCGAACGCCTCAGCCGCGGCTACACGCGCCGCCGCCGCGTCCTGGATCATCCGCAAGTCCGGGGCCGCCGCCAGATTCCGACTCAGCAGATACTCCCGCAGGAGCGGAATTGGGTCCCGCGTCTTCCACGCCGCGACCTCTTCGTCCGGACGGCCGATCGCGCAGATCGGGTTACTGATTGCGTGCCCGGTGTAGCGGTAGGTCTTGAGTTCGATCAGGGTTGGCCCCTCACCTCGGCGGGCCCGTGCCACCGCTTCGCCGGCCACTTTGTGTACGGCCAGCACATCCTGGCCATCGGCCTGGACACCGGGAATGCCATAGCTCGCGGCCCGGATCGCCAGGTCCTCGATCTTGGCGTGCAGACGTTGGGGCGTGAATTGCGCGTAGCGATTGTTCTCGCAGATAAAGACCACGGGAAGGTTCCACAGGGCAGCCAGGTTGATTCCCTCGTGGAAGGCGCCGTGATTCGTCGCGCCGTCGCCGAAGAAGCAGGCCACTACCTGACCCTCGCCCCGCCACTTCGCCGCCAGACCCGCTCCGGTGGCAATCGGCACGTTGGCGGCCACGATCGCGTTCGCCCCGAGGATGCCTACCGAACGCTCTATGATATGCATGGAGCCGCCGCGTGCCCGGCAAAGACCGGTTTCCCGCGCGAACAATTCCGCCATCATGCGGTTCATATCGGCGCCCTTGGCCAGCACATGGCCATGCCCGCGGTGCGAGGTAAGCAGATAATCGCCGGCGTCCAGATGGATGCAACTGCCGGCGGCACACGCTTCCTCGCCGATATAGACGTGCAGGACACCGCCCAACTTACCCGCGTTGAACAATTCCACCAGGCGGGTCTCGAATGCGCGAATAGTGACCATGGTCTCGTACATCCGCACCAGGGTCGCGCGATCAGGCGCGTCTTCCCCTACAACCCTGCTCTCCCGGCTCAGTTCCACTGCCATGTCACACGCTGCCTTCCCATTGCCGCCAACCGCGCGGCCGCTAGTCTCCGCTCCCGCACGCGGGCGATCCCTCTTTTATAGTTTGAGCGCCAGCAGACGCGGCTCGGTCAGTTCCTCAATGGCGGAACGCAGACCCTCGCGGCCGAATCCGGAAGCTTTTACGCCGCCATAGGGCATGGAGTCCACCCGCCAGGAATTGATGTCATTGATGATCACCGCGCCTACCTCCAACTCCTCGAAGGCCTGGTAGACCAGCCGCAGATCATGGCAGAACACGCCGGCCTGCAGGCCATAGGGAGTAGCGTTGGCCCAGGCGATCGCTTGGTCAAACGATTGATAGGGAGTCACTACCACGACCGGGGCAAAGACCTCCTCGCAGCTTACCTTCATATCTCCGGTGACCTCGGTCAGCACCGTGGGCGTCAGAAACGGACCCTGGCGGTGACCGCCGATGCATACGGTAGCCCCTCCCATCGCTGCCTCCGCCACCCACTGCTCGGCCCGCTCGGCCGCGTTCTCATCGATCATGGGGCCCATCGTGGTTGCTGGATCCAGGGGGTCGCCCATTTTGATCGCCCTGACACGGGCAAGGAGGAGCGAGAGGAATGGTTCGTAGACATCCTGATGCGCGTAGATCCGCTGCACGGCGATGCAGGCTTGACCGGCGCGGAGAAAGCCACCGGTAGCGCAGCGGGTCGCCGCCCACTCCAGATCGGCGTCGTGATGGATGATCACGGCGCCATTCCCTCCTAACTCCAGAGTGACCCGCTTCCGATTCGCCTTGGCCTTCAGCGCCCAGCCCACGGGGACGCTGCCGGTAAAGCTGAGCGCCTTGAGTCGCGGATCGGTGACCAGCGGTTCGGCCGTGGCCACGTCACAGGGAAGGACGCTGAGGGCGCCCGCCGGCATACCGGCCTCGGTGAGGATAGCGCCGAGGGAGAGAGCGGACAGCGGGGTGCGCGGAGCGGGCTTCACGATCACGGGGTTGCCGGCCGCGAAAGCCGGCGCTATTTTATGGGCGGGTAGAAGCAACGGCGCGTTAAAGGCCGTGATGCCCGCCACCGGGCCAATGGGGAAGCGCCGTACCTCTCCCAGCCGCCGCTCCCCCGCCGGGGCGACATCCAGGGGAATAATCTCACCGCCGATCCGCTTGGCCTCCTCGGCCGCGATCTGGAAGATAGTCACCGTGCGGGCCACTTCACCTCGTGTCTCCCCAATCGGGTTCCCGCTCTCCAGCACTATCTGGCGGGCCAACGCCTCCGCCTGAGCCTCGATCAGTCCCGCGGCGCGCTGGAGAATCTCGGCCCGCTTGTAGGCGGGAAGGCGGCGGGTAACCGTGAAGGCATCGGCGGCGGCGGCAATCGCATCCTCGACATCGGCCGCCAGCGCGTTAGCCACGGTAGCCACCGTCTCGCCGGTAAAAGGATAGATGACAGGCGTCTGGATGACGGACTGACGCCAGACGCCGCCCACCAGCAAGTCTCGCTGGGTAGCGCTGGCCGCGATAGAGGAAGGCATCGCTAAATCCCCATGGGAGAGGTCAAGGGAAGCGGCCGCTCGACATACGGCGGCTTGCCGCCGAGAATAACTTCCACCAGATCATCGCGGCTCTGCCACCAGGAATCCCATTGGCGGCGATCGATAAGTTCCTTGGCGCATTCGAGGACAATGTCGTGGCCAAGATACTCTCGAGCCAGCAAGGCCAGGGCGCGATTTGGGCTGGCGAAGCCATAGACCTGGTTACTGGGGGTAAAGCGGGCCACCACCGTGTGCAGACCATCGGCAACCAGGACCAGCAGGCGACCATCAATCCGCTGCTGGACGATCTCGGCATGGGAATGGTGGTAGACACACGCGAAGTCCACCTCAAGCGTCTCGCCATACAGCATGAGATGAATCCGCGCCCCTCGATCGGCGGCCTCGCGCAAGGCCGGGCGGAGGGCGGGTAATTCGGCGCTCCAGAGCGAGATGTACAGTTCAGTGCGCGCTGTAGCGATTGCCTCCCGTGCCTGAATCTGCACGCTTGGCTCGCCCCGGATGCTCAGAACGTGCTCCTCTGCCTCGTAGGCGCTCAGCTGTGCCAACTCCACCTCCAGATAGTCAAGAGTGGCCGAGATGCTTTTGCGATAGCGGGCCAGCACCTGGGCTGAGGGGAGCGCGACATACTTGGTGACCTCGCCCTCGGCGAAGCCGGCCACGGCGCCTTTGTCGACCAATTTGCGTAGTGTTTCATAGGTCTTGGAGGAGGGCACGTGGGACGCCTGGCTGATCTCGTTCCCGTTCAGGGCGCCCGCGCGCGCCAGGGCAACGTAGATCTGGCCCTCATATTGAGTGAAGCCAAGTCGCTGCAGATGGGCCACCAGATCGCCGGCGGCATCACGCGTCATGGCGCCCCACCTCACCTACTACCATGGTAGTGAAAGAGTGCCTGCAAGATAGCATGGGCGATCGGGCGTGTCAAGCTGCTCGCCATAGCCGGGCGCACCGCTGATTTGTGATCGGGAGATTGGGGAGGGCGCGGTGCGGGCAGACGGAAGGGAAGCGAGGGTACAGTTGGATCGTAGCGCCCGGATTGCGGCAGTGGTAGCCGAAGTGGAACAGGTGCCGCAGCGGGGCTTGGGGCAGATTGAA
>DATLQX010000131.1:0-3593 GCA_035534995.1 Chloroflexota bacterium
CCATCATCCTGTTAGCGGTATCCGCCGTGGTGGCATACTGGCTGCTCCGTTCGGCGCCGACCTTGCCGGAGGCCCGATGAGAGGCAGTCGTTCATTCTAGTTTTACGCGGACTTCAGGTGACCCACGTTTAGATGACCTCAAGGTAGTCGGCCTGGAACGAAGTGGGCGAAGGGGACGAGGTTTCCCGCTGATACCAAAACGCGGTAGAGGCGATGTCATCCTGCAAGGGCAGGTAGCGCCGATCCGTGCGCCAGCCAAGTGCCTGAATCGTGACTCGGATATCGGCGGCGAAGCGGATCGGATCCATGATGTGCCAGCGATACATACCGAAGCGTTGCTGGCTGCGATAGAGGCCGTCCGGCTTGAGCACCTGGTTCAGGCCCAAGAACGGCGTGGTGAACGTCGTGTAGCCTTCTCCGGGCACATCAAAGTTCCAGGCACCACCAAAATAGTCCTCCGTGCCGGTGCCGCAGATCGTCGGATAGGGGTCGTCGCCGTCCAGGTAGAACTTGATCTCGCCCTCACCCCACCAGCCGCTGTTGTTGACGCCCCAGGCGATGTAGGTACCCACATAGTGACCCTGGCCCTGTACACCATCGAGAAGCGTATGCACCGTCTGGTAGGGCAGAGGGTTGCTGCGCCGCCATTGCGCGTGGAAGTAGGCCACGCTCTCCGGCTGGTCAGTCAACGTGTAGTCGATCTGATAATAGAGCACGATCTCCTGGTCAGAGAGATTTTCCACGGTGATCCGCGCGGCGCGGCGAAACGGCATCTCCCAATAGCTGTTGAAGCCGCCGCGCGGATTCACGGCGATTGGCAGGGAGGAGACCTGGCTGAATTCGTTCCAGCCATTGCAGAAGAAATCGCCCACGGGCACGGCGACCGCCGGCTGATCATCGCCCTCCCAGTACATGCGCACGATCAACGATCGCCAATGCTTTTGGTGCGTAGTCAGCCAGATATGCTGGATGGCGCCCGGCCCCACGATTTCGGCGATATTTACCAGGGCGCCTGGGGGAATATGAAGGCTGGGCGAGATTTTCCATCCTGGGCCGAGATCGCGCGCCGCCACGGCCCCCGTCCCCTCGGTCGCCATCCCGCCGCGGCCCTTCTCGCCCGTCAGGTTTTCGGCGCTGATCGAGCGGGAGCGCGCCGATGAAAGTCGCGCGAGATTCCCCAGTCCCAGTCCGTTCCCGTCGTTCATAGTCCCAACTCCGTTGCTTCACCACGGCCTGCAACGCCGTTCATTCAGCCTTTCGTCATGCGGTGGCGCGGAACGGAACTCGGCGAATACTTCCTCCGCTGAGCGCCCCTCTCCGCGTTCCATCCGCGCCAAACCGCGCCGGATCCCTTCAATAGTGTCTATCTACTCCAGCCGATCCAGCAACGCCTGGATGCTACCAGTTTGAAGACGCGATCAACAATCTTTGGTGTTGCTCTGGCTGAGGGGCGATCCCAAGCTTTCCTAGCCGGCTCAGGGTGGGGCGGGTTTGTCACGGCTCGATCACGAGATCGCTAGAGATCGGATGGTTTAGCGGTCTTACAACGGGATATTCCCATGCTTCCGACTTGGTCGGGTCACCCGCTTGGTGGAGGCCATGGCCAGGGCGCGGATCAAGGTGGGGCGGGTTTGTTGCGGCTCGATCATGGCGTCGATGTAGCCGCGCTGGGCAGAGGAGGAAAAGCATAGCAGGCTATCGCGGAGATGTATGGTATAGTCTTCGTTATGAGATCCCATACTCACCCACGCATTCAGCCTGAACCAGTGCTGCCCGAGGACGATCCGGCGCCACGGATGGACCTTTTAGAGGGAGATCTGCTGGCCAATGCCGGGGAGATACAGAAGCGCTTCCAACTCCAGGTGCAACGAGAGATTGCGGCGCACCTAGCGTCTGGGCATCCGATCTTTTTCGGACGCTACGGCGAGAAGGCTGGCACGGTGTACATGCGGACCCCCGAGGGCGAAGTATTCGAGTGCCGCGTGACCCCGGATGGTTGCCCCGAGATCGTGTCTGAATCGTCGCGGTGAGCGGTAGGCGACCGGTCCTCACCGTCGTCGCCGGCCCCAACGGCTCAGGAAAGAGCACGCTGAGCAAGTCCCTTCTAGAGACTGACCATGTGCCCGTGGTCGATCCTGATGCAATAGCTCGTAGTCTCTTGCCTTCGGCTCCTCAGGAGGCGAGCTTAGCGGCGGGACGCGAGGCGATTCGATTGCAGCGTGAATACCTTGATCAAGGCGTTAGCTTTGCTACGGAGACTACGCTCGCGGGCCACGTCAGTTTGCGCCTGATAATGGCCGCGCGCCAGAACGGCTTCCTGGTACACCTTATCTATGTCTGCACTGAAAGCGCTGACCTCAATGTTGTCCGTGTAGCGGAGCGAGTAGCCCGTGGAGGCCATCCCGTGCCACCAGATGACCTACGTCGTCGCTACAGCCGCAGTCTGCGTAACCTGCTTCCGGCCATCCACCTCTCCGATGCCGCACTCTTGTTCGACAACAGCACGGATAGGGGGCCGAAATGTGTCCTCACCATCAAGTCCGCGCGTATTGTCGCGAGGGAGCCGCGCCTGCCGCACTGGCTTACTGCCGCCTTGCCTACTTTCCTAGCTGAACAGAGCAAGGATATGCCATAGGCCCGCGTGGCCCTCACAACGGAATGTTCCCGTGCTTCCGGCTGGGCCGCGTCACCCGCTTGGTGGACGCCATGGCCAGGGCGCGGATCAGGGTGGGGCGGGTTTGCTGTGGTTCGATCACGGCGTCGATGTAGCCGCGTTGGGCCGCCACGTAGGGATTGGCGAAGCGCTCGATGTAGTCGGCGGTGAGCGCCGCCGCCGTGGCCAGCGGGTCCGAGGAGGCGGCCAGATCGCGGCGGAAGATCACGTTCACCGCCGCCGCCGGCCCCATCACCGCGATCTCCGCCGTGGGCCAGGCGAAATTGAAGTCGGCCCCGATATGCTTCGAGCACATCACGTCGTAGGCGCCGCCATACGCCTTGCGGGTGATCACGGTCAACTTGGGCACCGTGGCCTCGGCGTAGGCATAGAGCAGCTTGGCCCCGTGGCGGATAATCCCCCCGTACTCCTGGGTGGTGCCGGGGAGGAAGCCCGGGACGTCCACGAAGGTGACGAGGGGAATGTTGAAGGCGTCGCAGAAGCGGACGAACCGAGCGCCCTTGGTGCTGGAGTCGATGTCCAGGGTTCCCGCCAGGTGGCGCGGCTGGTTGGCCACGATCCCCACCGGATGGCCGTCCAGGCGGGCGAAGCCGATGACAATATTGGGGGCGAAGTGCGGCTGCACCTCGAAGAAATCCTCGTCGTCCACCACGGCGATGATCGCCTTGATGATGTCGTAGGGCTTGGTGGCGAGAGGCGGGATGAGGTCGATCAGGACCGGATCCTCACGGTCGGGATCATCGGATGGCGCTTCATACGGTGGGTCGTCGAGGTTGTTCAGGGGGAGGAAGGAGAGCAGGCGCCGTACATCGTCGAAGGCATCCGCCTCGGTGGACGCGGCGAAGTGGGCGACCCCCGACCGCCGCTCGTGCGTGTCGGCGCCCCCCAGTTCCTCATGAGTGACTTCCTCCCCGGTCAC
>DATLQX010000132.1:0-3688 GCA_035534995.1 Chloroflexota bacterium
CGGCCCGGTCACCTTCGGCGGCCACATCTACGGTATCCCCTATAACGCGACCACGCCCGAGGTGATCTTTTACAACAAAGCTATCTTCAAGCAGTACAACCTCAAGGTACCGACTACCTGGCCTCAGCTCGAGCAGATCATCAAAACCCTCCAGAGCCACAATATCATCCCCTTCTCCCTGGACGGAAAGTCTGAGTGGCCGGAAATGATGATCCTCCAGTATCTGGCCGACCGCATCGGCGGCAGCGCCGCCCTGAACGACATCGCCTTGCGCAAGCCGGGCGCCTCCTTTAACACGCCCGCCTGGATCAATGCCTTTACCCAGGCGCAGGCCCTGGTGAAGGCGAATGCCTTTGAGAACGGCTTCGCTTCGTTCAACTACGACACGAACGACAGCGCTCAGTTGTTCTACGGCGGCCGATCCGCCATGATGTTCATGGGAGTCTGGCAAATCGGCAATGCCCAGAGTAACGCGCCGAAGTTCCTCCCCAAGATGGGCTTCTTCGCCGTTCCGTCAGTGCCGGGCGGCAAGGGTAACGTCAACGACATCGTCGGCGTGCCCGCCAACTATTACTCAGTCACCTCGACCAGCAAGAATCAAGCGGCGGCGATCGAGTTCCTGAAGAACCAACTCAACTCCGGCTTCTCCTCGTGGATTCTCTCCCAGGGCCAGGTGCCGCCCGTACAGAACCTGGATACGGGCAAGATCTCCGATCCGTTGGTGAAGGGGCAGGTGGCGCTGTTGGCCAAGGCGTCCGACTATCAATTGGCGCTCGACCAGTTACTTCCCCCCCAGCTTGCTCAGAAGTTTCTCGACCTCACGGGCTCGTTGTTCGCGCTCAGCATCACGCCTCAGCAATTCGCCACCCAGATGCAGGCCACCACGGCGGCCTATTTCGCCGCCCATCATTAGGCCGGCGGCAGCGAGGAGGCGGGGCTGAACCCTATCAGCCCCGCCGGCCTGGGAAAGGATGGTCATGGCTCAGCGTATGCAGGTCGAGCCGAGAACTGCGCGCGGCGGCGGCATATCCCGCCTGGGCCTGGTCCTGTTGTTCACGGCGCCCGCGCTCGTGCTCTATACCATCTATGTGCTCTATCCAGTGATCGTATCGATGTGGTACTCGCTGCTGGACTGGAATGGGCTCGCGGCGGGGAAGTTCGTTGGCCTGAGTAACTGGCGGCGCCTCTTTCAGGACCAGAGCATTCTCAGCTCGCTACGCAACACCCTGATCATCCTGGTTGCCTCCTTCGTGGTGGAGATGCCGGTCGGTCTGGCCCTGGCCGTATTGGTGCAGCGGCTTGGCCGATTGGGCACGATCCTCTCCAGCATCTATATCCTGCCGCTGCTGATGTCCTCGGTCGCGGTCGGTATTACCTGGAGCTTTCTCTATAACCCGCAGTACGGCCCCCTGTACTACATCTATAATAATTTTGGCCAACAGGCGCCTGGACTGCTGGGAAGCCCCACTCTGGCCATCTGGTCGGTGACCGCCGTGGTGCTCTGGCAGTTCATCCCTCTCTACATGCTGTTGTTCAACGCGGGCCTGGTGGCGATTCCCCAGGAGTTGTATGAAGCGGCGTCCATCGACGGGGCGGGGGCCTGGTCGCGGTTTCGCTCGATCACCATTCCACTCTTGCGCCGCACCTTCATCACCGCGTCGGTGCTGGTTCTGACCGGCTCCCTGGTCTATTTCGATCTTATCTTCGTCATGACGGGCGGCGGTCCCGGTAACGCCTCCTATACCCTGGCCATGTACATCTATCGATCGGCCTTTCAGGATCAGGAAGTGGGCTACGGCTCGACCGTGGCCGTGCTGCTCTTCGTCATTTCGTTTATCGTGTCCGGTCTGATCGTGCGCTTCTCGCGCCTGCTGCAAGGGGATTAGCCCATGGCGTCACTGTCGGTAGGGATGAGCAAAAAGCGAGGACTGCCGCGCCAGCTCGGGGCGCGCCTCTCGCTTACGATCGTCGCCCTGTTCTGGCTGGCCGCGGTGCTCATCCCCGTTGCCTACGCGGTGATCCAGACCTTCAAGACACAGGCGGATGCCCTGGCAAGCAGCCCCTGGTCATTGAGCGCGCCCACGCTCGACAATTACCAGACGGTGCTTGGCCCACAGATCCTGCGCTATTTATTGAACTCGGTCGTCACGTCCGTGGGCGCGGTGCTGCTTTCCACCCTGCTCGCCTCCCTCGCCGCGTACGCTCTGGCCCGACTCCCTCATCGGGCAAACGGTTTCCTGTATCTGCTGTTCGTCTCCGGCCTGGCGGTGCCGATCTACGCCGCGATCATCCCTATCTACCGTCTATCAATCGCCTGGAATCTCTACGACACGCTGCCGGGGGTGCTGCTCCCCTTCGCCGGTACCGCCTTGCCGATCTCGGTCTTTATCTTGACCGCCTTCATGCGGGGGATCCCCGATGAACTGGAGCAAGCGATGCAAATCGACGGCGCGGGCGTGTTCCGCCGCTACCTGCAACTGGCGCTGCCGCTCTCCCGCCCGGCGCTGGCCACGGTGGCCGTCTTCGCCTTCATCGCCAACTGGAACAACTTCGTCCTGCCGCTGGTGTTGACCCAGAGCGACGATACGCGCACCCTCCCGCTGGCCATCTGGAATTACCAGGGGCAGTATGGGATGAACGTGCCGCTGGTACTGACCGTGGTCGTGCTCTCGACCCTCCCGCTGCTCATCTTCTATATCCTGCAGCGGCGCAACTTCATTCAGGGCCTCACGGCCGGGGCGCTCAGCGCGGTCTAGCCATTCTCTATTGCCAATGATGGACGGGTAGATTCCGCTCTAGCCACCGAGGCGGCACTCACTACATGAGCGCCATGCAGGGGCGCGCGTACGGTGTCTGCGTTTAATCGCGCGGCGTGGTGTATGTAGACCTCCCTGAGCGTGCGCGCGTACCACGGCCCCACTTCCTGTGGCCCATGAGCGAGACAACATCGGAATTTTTGATTCTGCTGCTCCGAAGACATGTACCGGCTGGACGATCGATAGGTTCTTGAGTGCCGCGGGATCTTGGTTCTGGACTTGGGACGTGAGTAAGGAACGAATTGCTCTTGCAGAGCATCAGGCACGGATGGCGGATAGCGCGCTTCGACCGCAACCAAAAGCTGAGAGTTCGCCTCAGCTCCAATTTCACGCTCAAATGAACTGTTACCGCTCTGAGCCACGCTTGCCTCCGATGAGAGCCGCCAAGCGGAGCGAACTCTCGTATCGCACCTGGTACTCTCTGACTTTAGGCGCAGCCATGCTATTGCTATGCAGCAAGCGAAGGTGTAGGGTCCGTTTGGCACGCCAAAGGAGGGTGGATAGGCGATGATCCCGATGCAATTCAACGCAGTCGCTTGGGACGACATAGAGGCACTTGTGACCGTCGGCCGCCCTGAAGATCGTGCGCTCGAGTATAAGCAAGAGCTGCCGGGTAATAGCGACGATGATAAGAAGGAGTTTCTCGCCGACCTTAGCGCCTTGGCCAACACGGCCGGAGGCGATCTCATCTACGGCATCGAAGAGCAACGCGACGCACAAGGGAAGCCGACAGGTATTCCTACCTCGATCCATGGAATCACGGTGGCAAACATGGATTCCGAGATCCGGCGACTTGAGAATTTGCTTCGTGATTCCGTAGAGCCTCGTATGCTAGGCATACGCATGAAACCGCTCCAAGCGCAGGACGGAAG
>DATLQX010000133.1:0-5844 GCA_035534995.1 Chloroflexota bacterium
AGCGGTTGCCGCACCTTCTGCTTCCCGGCGCTCCGGGCCGCCCGGCCCAATCCCACCACGCGGATGGTCAGCCGGGTCGCCTCCAGCAGGGTGCGGTCGATCAACACTGGCTCGGCCACCGGCCAGTCGGTCAGATGCACGCTCGCCGGGGCCGCCGGATCCACGGCGCACACCAGGTTCTGGTACAGCTCCTCGGCCAGAAACGGCACGATGGGGGCCAATAAGCGGGTCAGGGCGGTCAGGGTCTCATACAACGTGTGGTAGGCGGCCGCCTTGTCCTGGTCGGCGCCCGCTTTCCAGAAGCGGCGCCGGCTCCGCCGCACATACCAATTGGAGAGGAGATCCACCAGGGTCTCCAGATCGCGGGTAGCGGCGGCGGCATCGTAGCGGTGGAGCGCGCCGGTCACGCTCTCGATGGCCGAATGAACCTCGGCCAGCAGCCAGCGATCCAGGGCGCTCCGCTCGCCCACCGGCGGGGCGGGGCTCGCCGGATCGAAGCGGTCCAGATTGGCGTAGAGCACGAAGAAGGAATAGACGTTCCAGAGAGTGAGGAAGAAGCGCCGCCGCACCTCCTCGGCGGACTTAAAGCCAAAGTTGAGGTTGCTGGCCGGATTATGGCTCATGTAGAGCCAGCGCATGGCGTCGGCGCCCATCGGGCCGTAGTCCTTGTGGTCCAGCACCCCTTTTCCGCCCTGATCAGCCGCCTCCTCGAAGGGGATGGAGTTGCCTTTGCTCTTGTGCATCTCCTCCCCCTTCTCGTCCCGCAAGGTGGCGAAGCCGAAGCAGACGCGGAAGGGCGGGGTGTTCTCCAGGACGGTGCTCATCACCAGCAGCGAGTAGAACCAGTTGCGGAACTGGCCGGGAAAGCTCTCGGTGATGAAGTCGGCGGGAAACCAGTGTCGCCAGTATTCGCGGTCGTGCCGGTAGTTCAGGGTGGAGAAGGGGACGATCCCGGCGTCAAGCCAGGGGGTACCGACGTCCTTCACCCGTGAGACCACGGCCCCGCAGCCAGAGCAGGCGATCCGCACCGCGTCAACATAGGGCCGATGCGGCGTGTGACCCGCGAACTCCTCCCAGCCCGCCACGGCGCGGGCCTGCAGTTCGGTCTCGCTCCCGATCACCTCGAAGCCTCCACACTCCGGGCAATCGTAAATCGGGAGGGCCAGGCCCCAGTAGCGCTTCTTGGAGATCATCCAGTCGCCCATGTTGCGGAGCCAGTCCAACTCGCGATCACGGCAGAACTCGGGGATCCACTGGATCTGGTTGACCACCGCGATCATCTGGGGCCGCAGTTCCTCCATGCTGATGAACCACTCGTCCACCACCCGGAAGACCAGTTCGGAGCCGCAACGCCAGCAATGCGGGTAGCGGTGCCGGTATTCCTCGGTGCGGTAGAGCACGCCCTTCTCGCGGAGCGAGGCCAGGACCGCCTTGCTTACTTCCTTGGCGTTCTGCCCGGTCAGGAAGCCATAGCCGTCGAAATAGTTCCCCGCCTCGTCGATCGGGGCCAGGACGGGTAGGTTCTCGATCCCGGCCAGGGCGAAGTCTTCCTTGCCACAGCCAGGCGCGATATGCACGATCCCGGTCCCCTCGCGGTCGCTTACCTCTTCCCAGGCGATCACCCGATGGGCCACGTCCTGCTGGGCCGGCAGTTCGTCGAAGGGCCCACGGTAGGGACGGCCGACCAGAGCGGCGCCAGATCGGGTATCCAGCACTTCATGCTCGCCGCGGAGCACCGAGAGCAGCGCCTCGGCCAGGTAGAAGATCTGCTCGCCGTGACGTACCCGGGCGTAGGGCAATTCCGGCTTCACGGCGGCGGCCACGTTGGCGGCCAGGGTCCAGGGGGTGGTGGTCCAGATCAGGAGCGAGGCACCCGGCTCGTCCAGCAGCGGCAAGGCCACGAAGGGACTGGTATGGGTCACCTCACGGTACTCATCCGCCATCTCGTTCTCGGTCAACCCGGTGCCGCAACGGGCGCACCAGGGCATGGAATCGTGGCCCTTATAGACCCATCCGCGCTCGTGACAGGTCTTGAGAAAGCCCCAGATCGTGTAGTTATTTTCGTTGGACATGGTGAAGTACGAGTTCGCCCAGTCCATCCAGTAGCCCAGGCGGATCGATTGCTCGGTCTGCACGGCGGCGTACTTCCGCACCCGTTCCTTGCACCGCTCGACGAAGGGGGCGATCCCGTAGACCTCGATGTCGCGTTTGACCTTCAGGCCAAGCTCCTTCTCCACCTCGACCTCGACCCAGAGTCCCTGACAATCGAAGCCGTTCTGATACCGTTGCTCCTCGCCCAACATGGTGTGGAAGCGCTGATAGAGATCCTTATAGGTACGGCCCCAGCCATGATGCACCCCCATCGGATTGTTGGCGGTGATTGGCCCATCGATGAAGGAGTAGCGGCGGCCGCTGCCCCGATTTTTCCGGACGTAGCGGCCCATCATATCCTGCTCTTCCCACCAGGCGAGCAGCCGCCGTTCCAGGGCCGCGAAGTCCGGCTGGGTCGAGACCGGCGCGAATCGCCTCTCGGTTGAATCGTTGTTCATCTCTTTCTCCTCGCGGCATCCCGACAAAATAAAACGCCCCATCCCCGGAAGGGACGGAGCGTACTGCCCGCGGTGCCACCCTCATTGGCTTACCATTCGCGCGGCAAGCCCACTCGACCGGGCACGTGTGCATGCCCGCGCCAGGCTAACGGGCGGCGACCCCGTGGCAGGCTACGATCCAGGATCGCCCACCAGGCTGAGGAGTGATCTTCGGTTGCCGGTACCCCGCCCCCTTCGCACCATCCGGGGGCTCTCTGGCGGGCGCACGAACACCTACTGGCTCCCTCGAAGCCATTGGCCTGAGTGTCGCATGGGAGGAGGACCGTGTCAAACCAGTGACCGCGAAGGAAACCAGGGTATCTTGACAGCCTTCGCTGCCGCGACCATACTACACACGACCATTCCTGGTCGCCTCAGGTTGGAGGAGGTATCGCTATGACAATGGCCCTTACACTGGGTAGCGCTAACGAATGCAGATGTATTGCTCGTTCGGCAACCAGTGTGAGCTAACGTCAGGTGGTACGGTACACGCGGCCGGCTGTCACGCCTGAACAGCCCGGCGCGGTGATGTTTCCCTCTCACATTGATTCCAGAGCACTTCTTCTCTGGTGCATGCCTCTGACCTGACCCAGCCGTCAGGTCCGTGGATGCCATCCGGAGAGTGCTCTGCCCATGTTCCGCGCTACCCCTTCCAGCCGCTGTCATTTGTCATTTCATTGCACAGTGAAGCGCGAAGGGATTCCGTATGCGCAAACTCGGGGCCTACCCGATCTATCTGCTGCTGAGCGGCACCTTGTCGCTCGGCAATTCGATGCTCTGGGCCGTCGAAACGGTCTATCTGGTCAACGCGGTCGGCCTGAACCCAGTGCAAATCGTCCTCGTCGGCACAGTGCTGCTGTGTGTCAATCTCATCTTCCAGACGCCCACGGGGATTCTCGCGGACATGTACAGCCGCCGCCTGGCGGTGGTGGTTGGCCTGTTCGTGCTTGGCGTCGGTCATATCGTCGAAGGTGCCCAGGCGTCGTACCTTGCCGTGCTCGCCGGCACGGTCATCGGCGCCTTCGGCGGCACCATCGTGAGCGGCGCCGATGCGGCGTGGATCGCCGATGAGTTGGGCGCCGAGCGTGTGGGAAACGCGTATCTTCGGGCGGCGCAGATGGGCGCGCTCGCTGGGTTGCCCGGCATCGCGCTCGGCGCCGTGCTCGGCAGCATGCGCCTCAACGTGCCGATCCTCCTGAGCGGGTGCGTCTTTATCGCGCTCGGTCTCGTCCTGCTACTGGTGATGCCTGAAGAGCACTTTACGCCGGCAGATCGCGCGGATCGCACAGCCCGGCAACACATGCGGCACACGTTGCATGCCGGCGTGCGCCTCATTCGCCTTCGGCCGGCACTCCTGACCATCCTTGGTATCGCAGTGTGTGCCAGTGTCTTCTCCAGCGCCTTTGACCGGCTGTGGGGCTATTATCTCCTGGCACACTTCACCTTCCCGACCAGCGGCGGACTGACGGTCGTGGTCTGGTGGGGGATCATCGAAGCGAGTATCCACGTGGCCAATCTGTGTGGCACCGAGATCGCGCGGCGGCGCATCGACTGGGAAAACCGCCGTTCCCTCATCTGGGGTCTATTTGCAGTCGATGCGCTCACCCTGGTGTTCGTTGTAGGGTTCACGGTTGCCGGACAACTCGGTCCGGCGCTGGGATTGTTCTGGCTGACCGCCGTAAGTCGCAGCCCTCGCGGGGCGTTGGAGACCACGTGGATGAATCTGGACCTGGACTCCAGTGTGCGGGCAACGGTCTTCTCCATCCGAGAGCAGACTGGTGCCCTGGCCGGCATCGTCGCCGGCCCGCTCCTTGGCGCACTCGCCACTGACCGGGGCACGGGCGTCGCACTGATCGCCAGTGCGGCAGCCCTTGCACCGGCATTGGTGCTCTATCGCCGATCCCTAGTCCGAGGCGGACCACTCAGTCCGCCTAGCGAGGCACTAACCCCGGTACCCAAAGGTCAACCGGAGCGGTGACTCTGTACAACCCTTATCACAGCCGGTGCCCGAAGCCATCTGTGTCATCTGTGTCATCTGTCCATCTGTGTTTCAGGAGGCCAAACCCTACACCCGCGCCCGACGCACCAAACTACTCGGCACGGCGTAGAAGATCGCCAGACCGATGCAGGCCGCCAAACTCGCCTGAGCACTGACAAAGGCGAGCAGGAAGGCCGCGAGATAGAGATAGGGGCCGAATCGAAATTGGCTGGTGATCGCGTCCACCTGCTTTTGGTCCGCGTGCTCGGCGATCAGTCTCCGGCCCCGCGAGGCGTAGGCCCACATGCGGTTGAACACGAGGGCCATCAGCAAGGACACGGCGGCGTATACCACTTGCGCGGTCTTCTTGTCCGGCTGCTGAATGTACTCCGCGAGGAGCGCGGTGGCGAAGGGAATCAGAGTAATCACCATCAGCAGCAAGCCATTGAGCAAAAGGAAGAGTTGGTCAATGTGCCCGATCAGCTTGAATAGATTGTGGTGGTTCACCCACATGATCAGAATGCTCAGGAAGCTGAGGAGATAGGCCAGGTAGACGGGCCACTGGTCCGTAAGCGCCGCCGCCAGGCCGTGCCAGGGATGACCACTCTCACGGAGCGGCACGCCGATATTCAGGGCCAGGAGGGTGATCGCCACCGCGAGCACCCCGTCGCTGAAGGCTTCCAGCCGCCCGGTCTCGTTCTCGCTCGGCGGTTGCCCTGGCGCGGCGCTCACCCTTCTCCGTCCCGAGGGCGGGGACGAATGGCGATCGTGCAGCGACACACCACGGCCAGCTTCCCCTCGTCGTTCCGGATCCGCACGTCCCACACCATGCTGGTCCGGCCCCGATGGAGCACCAGCGCCTCGCCCGTCACGGTGCCGCCGATAGGGACGGGTCGGAGGAGGCTGGCGTTGATCTCCTGCCCTACCGCGATATGGGTCGCGAGATCGATATTCAGGGCAGTGCCGACCGAGGCCAGGGTCTCGGCCAGGGCGATCAGCGCCCCGCCATGGGCCACCCCGAACGGCTGAATGGTCCGCTCGGTGATGGGCATATTCCCTACCATCCGCTCCGGCCCCAGTTCCAGGAAGACAATTCCCAGGGAGCCGACCAGCGTCCGTTCGGGGGGATAGGGCCACCCCGCCATCGGATCTTCCATTGTGCCTTCCCGCCTCTTTTCCGGCCGCGTCCTTGCGTCGTGGAACGTCGTCCAGGGGCATGGTACTATACCTACGGTTGTTCGCGCGAAAGGCAAAAACGTTGTCCGCCCTCTCCGTCCC
>DATLQX010000134.1:0-2951 GCA_035534995.1 Chloroflexota bacterium
GCGCGTCCTCGGTAATGGCGAGCATGCCCGAGGGCGATCTGATGGGTACGGCACCCATGGATATGTCCCGCAACGACGCCGCGCACCATGACCACGCGGACGGCGCGGAGTAGGACGGGGAAATCATTCGTGGACCAGGGTCGTTTGGCCGCGGGTGAGGCGAAGCGGTATGGTGTAAGAGGGTACGCGGCACTGCCGCCTACCAACTCCACTATCATGCCAAGGAACATTGATGCTCTCCACCCCTGTATCCGCGTCCACGCAATCCCCTCCGTCCGCCCCTCGCGCCTCCCAGACGCCACGGTTAGTGGCGCCGGGCCTGCTAGTGGCGCTGGGGATTGGCAGCGCGGCCACCGTGCTCGGGCACCTGGCGCCGGTGGTCGGTGGCGCGGTGTTCGCGTTGGTGATCGGCGTCCTCGTCCGAGTTGGCTGGACTCTTCCGGCGTCGTGCGAACCTGGAGTCCGGTACGCGAGCAAGCGCGTATTGCAATGGGCAATCATCCTCCTGGGAGCCGGACTGAGCCTGCGTCAAGTGTGGACCACGGGGAGCCAATCCCTGTTGGTTATGTTGGGCACCTTGATCGGCGGTATGGCCTTCATTCTCTGGCTGGGACGGCGGATCGGCATTGACCGCACCCTGACCCGGCTGATCGCCGCCGGTACCTCGATCTGCGGCGCTTCGGCGATTGGCGCCGTGGCTCCGGTCCTGGAGGCCGAGAGCGGGATGGTAGCCTACGCGATCTCCACCGTCTTCCTATTCAACCTGGCCGCCGTCTTGCTCTTCCCGCCGATCGGCCATGCCCTCCACTTCTCGCAGCATGGCTTTGGCCTGTGGGCGGGGACGGCGGTGAACGACACCTCATCGGTGGTGGCCGCCGCCTACACCTACGGCAGCGCCGCTGGTTCCTACGCGGTCGTGGTTAAGCTGACCCGGACGGTGATGATCATTCCGGTCACCTTGCTGTTCGCCGCCCTGGCGGCGCGTGAGCGCCGAAAGACGGAACAGGCTTTGGGCCAAGCCGCGAAAGTCGCGCTCCCCTATTTCATCGTCTGGTTCCTGGCGGCCAGCGCCCTCAATACGGTGGGCGCCTTCAATCGGCTCGGCCCGCATGTCCTTCCCTCCATCGGTCAATTCTTGATCGTGGTAGCCCTGGCCGGGGTGGGGCTCTCCACCGACATCCCAGCCATGCGGCGGGCCGGATTCGCCCCTATTCTGCTCGGCGGCGCCGGCTGGATCCTGATCGCGGTCCTCAGCGTGGCCCTCCAGAAACTCACCCACAGCGGTTAGGGAGCGCCCATGGAGGAAAGCGTTCTTCTCGTCCTCCTGGGCATCGTAGTCGGTGCCTATGGGACGCTGATCGGAGCTGGGGGCGGCTTCATCCTGGTGCCCGTGCTGTTGCTGATCTACCCTCACGACGCTCCCATTACCATTACCACCATTTCGCTGGCCGTGGTCTTCTGCAATGCCCTCTCCGGTACCCTCGCCTATACGCGCATGCGCCGGGTGGACTATAGGACGGGGCTGATTTTCGCCGCCGCCGCCATCCCCGGCTCCATCGTGGGCGTCTTCGCCAACGGCCTCTTTGCTCGGCGCCCGTTCGATATGCTGTTGGGCGTATTGCTGATCGTGGTGGCGTTGTGGGTGGTCATTCAGCCGGCCTCGAACGAAACGCCGGCGGGCGAGGCCGCCTCGGCCAATTCGCGAGAGTTAACCGATGCCGCCGGCACCACCTACCGCTATACGGTGAAGCGGAACCTGGGGATCGCGATCAGTGTGATGGTAGGCTTCCTCTCCAGCCTCCTGGGAATCGGGGGGGGGATTATTCATGTGCCGGCCATGGTGCAGGTGCTGGGTATCCCTCCGCATATCGCCACCGCTACCTCGCACTTCGTCCTGGCGCTGACCACCCTCACCGGCTCGGCCACCCATGCCCTGCACGGGGACTTCGCGCATACGATCCGGCGGATCATCCCCCTGGCAATCGGGGTGATCGTGGGCGCCCAGGCGGGGGCCGCGCTCTCCACCCGCCTTCATGGGAATCTGATCATCCGTCTCCTGGCTCTGGCCCTCGGACTGATGGGGATCAGGCTGATCGTGAGCGCGATTACCGGGTAGCCGTCACCAATCATTGGACAATGCCAGGCGCGACTGTTCGGGCGCGAGCACCTGATCGACCACCCCGTAGGCAAGGGCCTCCTCGGCGGTCATGTAGAGATCGCGCCTGGTATCCTGATGGACCTTCTCGTACGGCTGGCCGGTGTGCTGGGCCAGGATACTGGTGACCCGCCGCACCTGGCGCAGCACCTGTTGCGACTGGATCTCGATGTCCGGCGTGGCGCCCTGGAAACCCGCCGATCCCTGGTGCAGCATTACCTCCGCGTTGGGGAGAGCGAAGCGCTTGCCGGGCGCCCCGGCCGCCAGCAAAATAGAGGCCATGCTGGCGCAGAGACCCACGCAGTAGGTCTCCACCTCCGGCTTGATTTGCCGCATGGTGTCGTAGATGGCCAGTCCGGCGGTGACCAGCCCACCCGGACTATTGATATAGAGCTTGACCGGTTGTTCGGCATCCTCGGCCGCCAGGAAGAGCAGTTGCGCGATCACCAGATTGGCCATGGGGTCGGCCACCGGTTCGGTGATAAACACGATCCGGTCCTTGAGGAGCCGCGAGTAAATATCGTAGGCGCGCTCGCCGCGCCCGTTGCTTTCCACCACCATCGGGACCAGGGACATGGCGTCCTCCTTTATCGGCGTGCTATGCTCAGTACACTGAGGCGGGCGCGAAACGCCTGCCGCTCTTGCACCATAAGGCACCCGGATCCAACCAGGAAGACCGGAACCGATGCTTATAGCATCGATCGGTCCCGATCCATGCTCAGGGCATAGGTTAGAGTGAGGAGGGCACGATGGCGGACTTGCAGGAGACTCTGGGCGCGGTGATTCGGAAGGAGCG
>DATLQX010000135.1:0-9083 GCA_035534995.1 Chloroflexota bacterium
GCTCACCTGCGAACCCTCCTGGCCGAACCTGACCGCGCCGCCGCCCTGGCCCAGCATGGGCTCACGACCATCCGCGCGCGCCACACCTGCGCCCACCGGGTGGACCAGCTTCTGGTCATCTACCATGAACTGATTGACTTCCGAGGTGGGACACCTGCCGTCCCGGCTCAGGACGAGAGGACGGGGACCGCGTGAACATTGCCTTCTTCGGATCGAGCCTGGTGTCCGCCTACTGGAACGGGGCCGCGACCTACTACCGGGGGATCATCCGCGCCCTGCATGGCCTGGGCCATCGGGTCACCTTCTATGAGCCGAACGCCTACGACCGCCAGGCCCATCGGGATATCGAGGATCCCTACTGGGCCACCGTCGTGGTCTACGATCCCGGCCCCGCGGACGCTCCCAGCGATGCCCTCTGGCGCGCCCTTGAGGCGGCGCGGCGGGCGGACCTGGTGATCAAGGCGAGCGGGGTGGGCGTTCATGACGCCCTGCTGGAATCCGCCGTTCTGGAACTACAAGCATCGGATCGCCTGGTGGCCTTCTGGGACGTGGACGCGCCCGCTACCCTCGACCGGGTGGGCGTCGATCCCGCCGATCCGTTCCGGGCCTTGATTCCTCGCTACGATCTGATCCTCACCTACGGCGGCGGTGAGCCGGTGATCCGCGCCTACGAGGCCCTGGGTGCCCGCCTGTGCGTTCCCATCTACAATGCCGTGGATCCTGATACCCACCATCCGGTCCCGCCCGATCCCCGCTTTGCCGCCGATCTGGCCTTCCTCGGCAATCGGCTTCCCGACCGTGAGGCGCGGGTGGAGGAGTTCTTCCTCGCCGCCGCCGCCGCCGCCCCGGAACGGTCCTTCCTCCTGGCCGGAAATGGCTGGGCGGATAAGCGGATGCCGGCCAACGTCCGTTACATTGGCCATCTGCCCACAGCCGATCACAATGCCTTCAATTGCACGCCGCTGGCCGTCCTCAATATCGCCCGCGAGAGCATGGCCCGCTATGGATTTTCGCCCGCCACCCGCGTGTTCGAGGCGGCCGGCGCCGGTGCCTGCCTGATTTCCGACCACTGGGAAGGGCTGGACCAGTTCTTGCGGCCTGGCCTCGACGTGCTGGTCGCGAGAACCGGGTTGGAGGTGGCCCAACATCTTACATCGCTCACGCCCGAGGTAGCGACGGCCCATGGGCGGATGGCGCGGGCGCGCGTGCTCCAATCCGACACCTATGCTCACCGGGCCGCGCAGTTCGAGCTCGTACTGAACGCGCGGAAGGGCCGCGAATGAACATCGTTATTCTCGGCCTGTCCATTACCTCGTCCTGGGGGAACGGCCATGCCACCACCTATCGGGCCTTGGTCCGCGGCCTTACGGATCGCGGCCATAGGGTACTGTTTCTCGAGCGCGATGTGCCCTGGTACCGCGAGAACCGCGACTTGCCACATCCCCCCTTCGGGCGCGTGGCGCTCTACGACAGCTTGCCCCACCTGCGGGCCGAGTGGACCGATTCCGTCCGCGAGGCCGATCTGGTCATCGTCGGATCCTACGTACCGGAGGGGATCGCGGTCTCCGACTGGGTGCTTGCCGGCGCCCATGGGGTGACCGCCTTCTACGATATCGATACGCCGATCACGCTGGCCTCCCTGGTGGCCGGTCGATGCGCCTACCTGGCGCCTGAACACATCCCCAACTTCAGCCTCTATTTGTCCTTCTCCGGCGGCCCCATCCTTTCAGCCCTGGAGCACCGGTATGGGGCCCGAATGGCCGTGCCCCTCTATTGCTCGGTCGATCCGGAGTTGTATGCCCCTGGGAGCGGCGCTCCGCGCCATGACCTGGGCTATATGGGCACCTATAGCGAAGACCGCCAGCCTATTCTGGACCGCCTGTTGATCGAGCCCGCGCGCCGTCTCCCCGCAGCCCGATTCGCGGTGGCGGGATCACAATTTCCCACCGGGATCGGCTGGCCGCCCAACCTTGAGCGGATCGAGCATCTGGCCCCCTCCGAGCACCGCGCCTTCTACGCCGGCCAGCGTTTCACTCTCAATGTCACGCGGGCCGCCATGGTGACGGCCGGTTATTCGCCCAGCGTCCGCCTATTCGAGGCCGCCGCCTGCGGCGTTCCCGTGATCAGTGATTGGTGGGAGGGTCTGGATACCTTCCTCACCCCAGGTGAGGAGATTCTGGTGGCCCGGAGCACTGAGGATGTCACGCGGTACCTCCAGAGCCTTCCTCAAGAGGTGGGAGCGGCCATCGGCGTGCGGGCACGGGCGCGGGTGCTGGCCGAACACACCGCCACCCATCGGGCCATCGCCCTTGAGGGATATGTGGCGGCGGCCCGCGGCTTTGCCTGAGCTAATCGGCTTGGGACTGTCCTCGACTGAGGCCGGGTGAGCGCGCCGGGCCGACCGCGTCGGGGGCATCAAACGATGTGGCCTGATTATGCACAGGTGCCTGGCGCGGTATCATGGAGCCTGAACCGGCCGGTTGTCCCCGGCTGACTCGCCACCCCCAGAAAAGGAGCCTGCCGTGCGCCTCCATCACGCCTTTCATACCGTACCCGCCGCTCGGGTAGGCGAGCTCCGTCACTTTTACGGTGATCTCCTGGGCTTACCAGAGATCGCGAAATCCTCGGCTCTTCATGACATGGATGTAATCTGGTTCGCGGTCGGCGACGATCACCTGCATTTTGGCCTGGACGATAGTTGGGATCGCGGCCACCCCGCTCACCATATTGCCCTCTGGTATGAGGACGTACGGCCGGTCCTCGACCGCTTGCGCGTCGCCGGGCTTGAGGTGAATGAGCTAGCCAGTTTCCCAGACTATCGCTACCGGCGGTTCTATACTGATGATCCATTTGGGCGGCGAGTCGAGCTGGTCACGCCGCTGGACGTTGCGCCTTGAGCTGGTTTCGCCCAATCTCCGCCCCTGAGCTACCGTGCCTGGCGACCCTAGCGGCCGGCGACGGGCTCGCCTTTGTCCTGTTCGCCGGCCTCGGTCGTGATCAACATGGCGAGTCCGGGAGCGCCCTATCGGTGCTGGCGACAGCGGCCCCGTTTTTGCTCGCCTGGTTCGTGGTGTCACCTCGGCTCGGCGTGTTCCGCGCCGGCTGGCGCCGGCAGGGCTTTCCCGCCCTCCGTCAAGTCGCGCTGGCCTGGCTGGCGGCCTGGCCGATTGCCCTGCTCCTCCGGGCAGCCCTGCAACGCCGGGGTATTCCGCTCTCGTTCGATCTGGTTGCCTTACTGGCCAATGGGGTGTTTCTCCTTGCCTGGCGCGGCCTCTACCTTGCATGGGCCAGCCGTCGGGCCAACCGCTGATCGGTACCGTTCGGGCTACCCGGATGACGATCCGTCGCTGAACCAGACGGGTCTGAAGGCCGGACCGCGAAACGGTACCTCGGCCACCAGCGGGTAGCTCCCAGTAGGTCTCGAGGCCCGTGCCCCTACAGGAGATCGTCCAGGTCCATGGTCTGCCCCTCGACCCAGGCGGCAGCAAACGCGGAGTCTCCGAGGGTGGCGCGGAGCGCCGCCGCCGTCCGGTCATGCGGCGGGCGCTCTCGCGGCGGAATGGGGATATTGATGCTCGCCCGCCGGCTCTCGGCGGCTCCCAACAGCCGGGCCGCCGCCGCCGGCTGCCCCTGGGCCACCCGGAGCTGTCCCAGCCGTTCCAGGTTCGCCGCGATCCCGTACGTCTGGCCCATCCGCCGGCGTAAGGCCAGGCCGTCCAGGAAGAGTTTCTCGGCGCGTGCGTAGTCCCCGCGTCCCAGGGCGATCACTCCCAGGTAGTGGTGTGCTCGACCCAACTCATCAGTGTCGCGGAGGGTTTCCGCCAGGCCCAGGCTTTCCTCGAACAGCCTGGTTGCCTCGATAGCGTTCCCTTGCTCCATGGCGCTGATCGCCAACCAGTTGAGCACCCGCAAGACAATCTGCTGGTTCCCCATTTCTCGACATTGGCCCAGGCACTCCTGGTAGAGCCGGTCGGCCTCCTCGTAACGGCCTTGCTCATGCAAGGAGATCCCCAGATTCATCATCACCTGGCTCAGGCTGGCGGTATTTCCTATCTGCCTTAAGATCGTGAGGCACGCCGCGTACCGTGTCGAGGCGCTTTCGAATTGCCCCTGGACGCTGGCCACCATGGCACAGTTATTGAGCGCGTTCGCCCTGCCCTCCAGATCATCCACCTCGCCGTAGAGGGCGAGGCTTTCCTCATAGAGCCTGCCCGCCAGCCCGTAGTCGGTCATGCCCCAGGCAATGCTGCCGCGGGTATTCAGAGCCTCGGCTAGGCCCCGTCGATCGCCCAGTCGGCGCCGGAGATCCAGACTCTCCTCGGCAAGCACCAGCCCGCGCGCGTAGTCTCCCTGCAAATAGGCCAAGTTGCAGGCGCGGTCGAGTAGGGCGGCGCGCGCCTCGATCGGAATGGCGCCCTGGTTGGCGAGGATGCTCTCAAGACGGCCCCGTCCCTCGCTTATGTAGCCGAGGATGCGCCAGAATCGGCTGCAGGCCACGGCCAGCGCGGCCGCTCTGGGGGGATCGTGCTCCATGCTCCAGGACAGGGCAGCGCGCACGTTGTCGTGTTCTCCTCGTAGTCGCTCCAGCCAAAGGGCCTGTTCTCCTCCAGACATCCCCTGGTCCGCCTGGTCCGCCAGGGCGCCATACCACGTGGCGTGGCGCCGCCGCGTCGCCGCCTCATCGGCGGCGTTCAAGTGCTCCCCCGCGTATTGGCGCACCGTCTCCAGTAAGCGATAGCGGGGGGCGTGGCCGAGATCCTCGGCCATCACCAGCGATTTCTGGATCAACTCCTGCAGGTCGTCCAGGATGCCGATCCGAGCGTCCTGCTCCTCGCCGCACACTGCCTCCGCCGCCTCAAGGGTGAAACCACCGGTGAACACAGCCAGCCGGCGCAGCAGCCGTCTTGCCCGCTCGTCAAGCAGATCATGACTCCAATCCAGGGTCGCGCGGAGGGTCCGCTGGCGGTTGGGCGCCGATCGGGGACCGCCGGTGAGCAGGCGTAGGCTATCTCCCAGCCTGGCGGCGATCCCTTCCAGGCTCAGCACGCCAACCCGTGCCGCCGCCAGCTCCAGGGCCAGGGGAAGTCCATCCAACTGCCGGCAAATGGCGGCCACGGCGCTCGCATTCTCGGACGTCAAGACCAGGGAAGGCTGCCGGAGGCGGGCACGGGCCAGGAACAGTCGCACCGCTTCCGCCGCCGCCATCTGTTCAACCGGCCAGTCCGGCGCCGGTTGCGAGAGGGTCGGCACCGCCCAGGGTCGCTCTCCCGGTACCCCCAGGGTTTCGCGGCTGGTGGCCAGAACGCGGACCACCGGGCAGGCGCTGAGGACCGCGTGGGCCAGCGCGGCGCAAGCCGGAAGCACATGCTCGCAGTTATCAAGCACCAGCAGGAGGTGCCGATCCCGCAACTCCTCGGCCAGCATACTGGTGGGTGGGCGCGCCGAACGCTCGGGCAGGCGGAGCGCCGCGCAGGCGGCCCGCGCAACCGCCGGATCGTCGCTCTTCCGCCCGGCGGGCAACGACGAGAGATCGACCAGCCACACCCCGTCGGGGTACAACTCCAGCCCGTCCTCGGCCAGGGCCAGGGCCAGGCGCGTCTTCCCGATCCCCCCAGGCCCCACCAGGGTCAGCAGCCTGTGGGTCCACTCTTCCTGGGCCGGTGGCCTTCCCGTCCCTAGCAGCGCCCGCAAGGCCGCCAGCTCGCGTCCTCGTCCGACGAAGCTAGTGAGCCCGGCGGGAAGGTTGGTTGGACCGCCAGCTTTGGGCATGGGGAGAACCGGCTGGGGCGCGCGTAGGGTCCGGGCCAGCCGTTCCGTCTCCTGGCTAGTGGATAGGTCAAGCTCATCGCGCAAGGCATCGGAGAGCTGCTGATAGACTCTCAAGGCGGCGGCCGGACGGTTCGCCGCCGCGTGGAGGCGCATCAAGGAAAGCGCCGCCTCCTCGTGGCAGCGGTCATCGGCCAGCACCTGATGCAGGGAGCCGATCGCCTCCTCGGCCCCCCAGCCCGCTGGCAGAGGCACGCGAGGTGCAGGAGGAGACCCACCCGCCCTTGCCGCAAGCGATCGCGCACGGCCAGGGCCCACTCGCCGTAGGGGTCGCCGGGGAGAAAGTCTCCGGTATAGAGGGCGAGGGCGGTCCGGCAGGCCGCCATGTCGTTGCCGGCCTGGGCGGATCGAGCGGCAAGCAGGAACGTATCGGCGTCAAGCCACTGTTCCGACGCCAGGTTTGGGGCCAGCACCAACCACTCGCCATCCAGACGGAGGATCGCCTCCTCGCTTTCGGGTGGATCGCCAAGCGCCTTCCGCAACCGATGGATCAGCACACGGAGATTCGCGTCGTTGTTGGCAGGCGGCGCCTCCGGCCAGAGTAGTTCCATGGCCTGCTCGCGGGCGAGCCGATGCCCAGGGCTGGCCAGCAGCCACTTAAACAGTTCACCGATCCGCCGCTGCTCCCAGGCGCGTACGGGAATCTCCCGCCCCGCTCGCCACACGGCGAAGCCGCCCAGGGTTCGCACGCGCAAGGGCAGTCGCTCGCTCGCCGTGGCCTGGCTGAGGGTTGCCGGCCCGCCTGGTGTGAGGGCCGCGCGTTCGGCCGGCGGCGCCTTACCGAGATAACGGGTGTGGCTCCGGCCATCGGCCCGCCACTGCGCGTACCAATATGGCCCGTGGCCGGGGCCGCCCCCCATGCAGCGGCCACACCCTGCCTTACCGCAACGTCGATATTGCTGGCGGTAGCTGATATGGACCCCGCTGGGCGGCTCGTTAGGCATGCTGGTTTCCTTGTGAAGCGTGGGCCTGGGGCAAAGATCAGGCGGCTGTATCCGTTTTGTAGGGGCAACCCTCGTGGGTGCCCAGGTGCCGCCCGGCGAGGGCACCCATCACCACCACCCAGAGAATACCTGGTACCCGGTGCCCCTACGGAACCGCCAGGATATGCGGGAGACGCTCTATCAGCGTACCACTATCCTATCCCTATGCCGCACAAGACCCAGGCGGTCAGCACAAGAAATCACCCCGTATCGGTGCGCGCGGGCGATCAGGATTGAAACGGCCATGATACAGCGAAATCGTAGGCTGGAGTCGTGCCGCCTCGGAAGCCGCACCAAGAATGGGCGCCTGGTGCCGCCGTCGGACCCTTCCGCCCGTGAAAAAAGGAGAAGACCATGGTTCTCGCCCGGATTCGCCGTCTTTCGTCGTACCTTGCCGCCGCGGTGCCGCTGATTGCCCTCGGTCCGGCGCTCGCCGGACCCCTCGCGCCCGCGCGCGCCTCCGCCGTCTCCAAGCTCCTCGTTTCGACCTTCTCCGGCGGTGCCGGGACGGGCGTCGGCACTGGCGTCGCCGCTGACCGGGCCGGGAATATCTACGTCGGCGGGACGATCGGCGCCGCCTCTTCCTCCCGTGCCTTCGTCACCAAGTATGATCCCAGCGGCACCCACATCCTCTACTCCACGTCGATCAGCGCGCCGTGCGGTGCCGCCGGGAACGCGCTCACCGTTGATCCGGCCGGTAACGCCTATATCACGGGCCAGTATGGCGTGCGTAATCAGTTTGGAATCTGCCAGATCACCACGGACGTGCTGGCGGCGAAGCTCGATCCGTCCGGCCATCTCGTCTACCAGAAGGCGATTGGTCCGACCTCACAGGATGAGGTGACTCTCTCGGTGAACAACCAAGGCGAGGCGATCGCCGTGGACGCGGCGGGCAATGCCTACATCACTGGACGCGCCGATGGCGACCCGATCGATCCCACGATCCCGGTGACGCCGACCGCGCTGCAGCGCACCGGCCACACCCATGTCGGCTTCGTGATGAAGGTCAACCCCGCCGGGGCCCTCGTCTACAGTACCTTCCTTGGCGGGAACGGCACTGTCGAGGAAGGGAAAGGAATCGCGGTGGACGGCCGCGGGGATGCCTTCGTTACCGGTTCCACCCAATCGTCGAATTTCCCCACCACCGCCAACGCCTACCAGCCACACCTGGGCACTAGGTTCAAGATCACCAACTTTTTGGGCAACGCCTTTATCGTCGAGCTCAACCCCACCGGCAGCGGGATCCTCTACGGCAGCTACCTGGGCGGCGGCGAGGTGGAGAGCGGCAATGCCATCGCTATCGATGGCGGGAACAACGTCTATGTCACCGGAGTCACCGCTTCACCGAATTTCCCCACCACCGCGAACGCCTACGACCGCACCTGCGGCACCGACAGCAACTGCAACGTGCATTACACCTGTTTGGTGAACGGCTGCGGCGACATCTACGCTGACGATGCGTTCGTGGTCCAGATCGCCCTCAATCGCGTGGGCACCGCCGCGCTGCGCTACTCGACCTTCATGGGCGGTAGTTTCAACGACGAAGGGATGGGGATCGCCGTGGACCGGGCGAATCACATCTATGTGACGGGCCGGGCCGCCTCGCCAAGCGGATTCCCCACCCGGAACGCGATCCAGCCCGTCCGGGGCGGCGGCGCCGATGCCTTCGTGGCCGCCTTTGATCCGGCGCGGAGTGGGAGCGACTCGCTTATCTTCTCCACCTTCCTGGGCGGCGGCAAGGACGACGAGGCGCAGGCAATGAGTCTGGGGAATGGATGCATCTACGTGACCGGCGATACCGCCTCAGCGGATTTCCCGACCCACGCCGCCGTGCAAAAGTCCTGGACCGGTGCCTACGGCGCCTTCCTCACCAAATTGTCTCGCTGATCGGTTAAGTAATAAGGTGGGTGTGGGTGTCACTGGACTCCCACACCCACCTTGTTACCTGGGCGGCCACCTCGGGGCATCAGTTCTGGGGCAGAAGCCACCCGGGGCGGGTATCCTATCGGCACCGGCGTCCTGGAATGGCGGTAGTCCGAATTACCGCCATCCGGACCACCGCGACGAGACGGGTCTACATGCCGGCGGGCAGTACGGTGATCGTGCCCTGCATATGGGCATGAAGCAGACAACCTTTCATTCCGGCGTCGGATCCGCGGCGGCATTGGGTTCGGTGGTGGCGGGTTCGATGCCCTCCAGGGCCAAAAGCTGTCGCAATTCGGCCAGCAGTTCCTCCAGAGTGCCGAAATGCCGGCGCCGTCCGTCCGGCAGGTG
>DATLQX010000136.1:0-2403 GCA_035534995.1 Chloroflexota bacterium
GTGCCGATCGCCAATAAGCCGGTCCTGTTTTACGTGATTGAGGATCTGGTCCGGGCCGGGATCACCGAGATCGCGGTCATCGTGGGCGAGACCGGCGATCAGATCCGGGCCGCCCTGGGGACTGGGGCCCACTTTGGCGCCCAGATCACCTTTATCGACCAACCGCAACCGCTGGGATTGGCCCATGCAGTGCTCACGGCGGAAGCCTGGATCGGTTCCAGCCCTTTCGTCATGTATCTGGGCGACAATTTCCTCCGGGACGGGATCGGCGGCCTGGTCGGCCAGTTTCACGATGCCATGAGCCAGGGCGTCGCCGCCCAGATCCTCCTCACCCCGGTGGCGAATCCGGAACAATTCGGGGTGGCGATCCTGGATGGGGATCGGATCAGCCGTCTGGTGGAGAAACCTGCTCCGCCCCCTCCAGGCCGGCCGCCGATCAGTAACCTGGCCCTGGTCGGTATCTATATGTTCGACCAGCGCATCTTTGCCGCTGCCCGCGCCATCGCGCCCTCTCCCCGTGGGGAGTTGGAGATCACCGATGCCATTCAATGGCTGATCGATCACGAGAGCGAGGTTCGACCGTGCAAGCTGGACGGTTGGTGGATCGACACCGGGAAGATGGAGGATCTGCTGGAGGCGAACCGGCTGGTGCTGGAGCGCCTCGAACCGGCGATCCGGGGCGAGGTGGATAGCGCCAGTACCCTGGTGGGTCCGATCCGGATCGAGGAGGGAGCCCGGATCACGAACTCCGTCCTCCGCGGCCCACTCACCATCGGCGCCGGAACCGAGATCAATGAGTGCTTCATCGGGCCATTCACCGCTATCGATCACCATTGCGTGATCCGCCGTTGCGAGGTGCAGTTCAGCATCGTGATGGAGCACAGCCTGATCGAGGACATCGATACCCCGATCGAAAGCAGCGTCATAGGCCGGAGAGCCCGCGTGGGGCGGATCCAGCGCCGGCCCCGCGCTTACCGCCTCACCCTGGGCGACTACTCGTGCGTGGAGATGCCGTAGCCGCACAAGTTGCGTCCACTCCTTTCGTACCTGGCGAAATATGCGCGGAAACCTAACGCAACTGTCTTGCCTGCTATTATGGGCTTGAGCCCTGGGATTCAAGTATCTTGACAGGTATGCAGATGGAGAATAATGCCGGCCAAAGATCGTCATCATGACGCAGTAGTACGCGCCTTGAGGAAGGCTGGATGGGTGATCCTCGCGGAACAAGTCGCCCTCTCAATGCCCATGCGTCGCGTCTGGGTCGATATCCGCGCTTCCAAGGAGGCCGACAACCTCGCCATTCTAATCGAGGTCAAAGGCTTCGAGCGCCCGGCCTCTCCAGTCGCCTACCTGGCCGAGACCATCGGCCAATGTCTACTCTATCAGACCATTCTGGACTTTGCGGGCGTGACCGACACCTTGTATCTGGCCGTACCATCCGTCGCCTTTACGGGTATCCTGGGAGAAGAGCTAGGACGGCAGGCGATCCAACGTGCCCAGGTGCGGCTTATCCTATTCGACCCCGTGCAGGAGGAAATCACGCGATGGATACCCTAAAAGATACGCTCGCCGAAGTTATGGCGGGTTATGCCGGCCGCGACCTCAATGGGGACAGCTTTCTTACCCAAAACGAAGACCGGACGGTGCTGACCATCCTTTCAGTCGGCAATTTGCAGGGGCAGCACTTTGCCGTGACCAGCCTAGCCGCCCGCTTGGTGGACGAACATATCGTGATTGAGCACGACCTCAACGATAGGCCGCTGGTCGATGCCCTGGTCGCGGCAGGGGTGCCTCGCGGGAAGATCGTTCTTGCCTATGCTGGGGAATCCACATCCAACGCGGCATAAACCTACCGCTGCCTATCCCCGTGCGTGACTGACACCTTGGCCGATGCCCGCCGGCATGTACCTATCGTCGCGCGTCGCCCGGCCGCGTCCGAGGCCGCCCGGCGATCCCGGACCGCACCGGCGCCGTCACGGCCCGCAAGCATGCGCGGAGACGGGCCGGTAGGCGTGCCGCCTGGACGCGGCCGGCGACGGCGGCGGACTGCGGCTCGTGGATCACCGCCAAGATCCCGACATCGCCACGCTCCGAGGAGAGAACCCGCAGCGTGGTATCCTCCTGGCCGGGCCGATAGCGATGTACCGCGGCATGATGAACGAGGACCGACCAATTGTTCATGGTATGCTCCTGTCGCCGGATCCGGACGCCTTCCCGGGGGCGCCTCTCATGGCCCAGTATGGGCTCCGGCGGGTGGCGCGGCCATGCACACTCCGCACGGTCGGCATGCACGGTCGGCCCGCACACTGGGACCGCCGGCCGGTGTGCGGGGTGTGCTATCATGCCGCCTGTTGGGCGCGCCGCCGCCGGAGACGGTGAGAGTTCCCCGGCCGCCCGCGGGGA
>DATLQX010000137.1:0-9803 GCA_035534995.1 Chloroflexota bacterium
CGGTAAGCGGCCGCTATTACGCCATGGATCGCGATAAGCGGTGGGACCGCACGGCGGCCGCCTATCAGGCGATGGTGGCCGGGGAGGGACCGCGCGCCGACTCGGCCGAGCACGCAATCACGACGGCCTACGCCGCCGGGACGACCGACGAGTTCATCGTGCCGACGGTGATCACGCGGGACGGCCAGCCGGTAGCCACGATTGGCGATGGCGACGCGGTGATCTTCTTCAACTTCCGCGGGGATCGCCCGCGACAGCTTACTCGCGCCTTCGTGCAGCCGGATTTCTCCGGCTTCGATCGCGGCGAACCATTGCGCGACCTCTACTTCGTCACCCTGGCCGAGTACGAAAAAGGGGTCCCCGTGGTGGTGGCCTTCCCCCCAGAGACCCTGGCGGACCCGATTGAGATTTCGCTGGCCGAGGTCGTCAGTAAGCTGGGGATGCGCCAGCTCCATGTGGCGGAGACCGAGAAGTATGCCCATGTGACCTACTTTATCAATGGTGGGCACGAGGACCCATTTCCAGGCGAGGAGCGGGTATTGGTCCCATCCCAGAAGGTGGCTACCTATGATCTGGCGCCCGAGATGAGCGCCGCCGGCGTGGCCCAGGCGGTGATCGACCGGCTGGGCGATGATCCACCGGCCCTGGTGATCATGAACTTCGCCAACTGCGACATGGTGGGCCATAGCGGGATGCTGGAACCGACCATCCGCGCCGTGGAGACGGTGGATCAATGCCTGGGTCGGGTGCTGGCGGCGGTGGAGGCGGCGGGCGGGGTGGCGATCGTCACCGCCGACCATGGAAACGCGGAAATGATGGTAGATCCCGAAACCGGCGCGCCACACACCGCGCACACCACCAATCCCGTTCCCTGTGTGCTGGTGGCCCCGGACACCCTGCCCGCCTTGCGACAGGTCACCTTGCGGGAGGGCGGCGTGCTGGGCGACATCAGTCCGACCATTCTGGCGCTCCTGGGAGCGCCCCAACCGGCGGCCATGAAGGCACGCAGTTTGTTGGCTTGAAAGGGAAGAATTATGACCACAATCGCGGCTGTATTCGGACGAGAAATCCTCGATTCGCGGGGAAACCCCACGGTGGAAGTGCAAGTAGAGTTGGAGGATGGGTCGTTCGGGGTGGCCGCCGTGCCCTCGGGCGCCTCCACCGGCGCCTACGAGGCGATCGAACTGCGCGATAAGGACGCGGGCCGGTACCTGGGCAAGGGCGTACTCAAGGCGATCGAGAACATCAATGGTCCGATTGCCGACGCGCTGGAGGGTGAGGATGCCCTGGAGCAACGGCTGATCGACGGCATCCTCCTGGACCTGGACGGGACCGAGAATAAGGCCAAGCTGGGGGCGAACGCTATTCTTGGCGTATCGCTCGCCGCGGCCCGCGCCGCCGCCTCCGCCCTCGACCTCCCGCTCTACCGCTACCTCGGCGGGGTGAACGCGCATGTGCTCCCAGTCCCTATGCTGAATATCCTCAACGGCGGCAAGCATACCGAATGGCAATCCACCGACTTGCAGGAGTTCATGGTGATGCCGATTGGGGCCGAGAACTTCCATGAGGGGCTGCGCTGGAGCGTCGAGATCTACCACAAGCTCCGCGGGGTATTGGAGAAACGGGGCCTGAATACCTCGGTCGGTGACGAAGGTGGCTTCGCGCCCGCGTTTGCCTCGAACAAGGACGCGCTGGACGCGATCATGCAGGCTATCGAGGCGGCGGGATACCGGCCGGGGGAGCAGATCGGCCTGGCCATCGACGCGGCGGCCAGCGAGCTGTATGACAATGGCAAATACAATCTCCGCAAGGAAGGGAAAATCCTTACCGGAGAGGAATTGGTGTCGTTTTACCTGGCCTGGGCCGACCAATACCCGATCGTCTCCCTGGAGGACGGGCTTAACGAGGACGACTGGGCCGGATGGCAACTGCTTACCTCACGGCTCGGAGACCGGGTGCAACTGGTGGGCGATGACCTCTTCGTTACCAACACCAGCCGTCTTCAGCGCGGCATCAAGGAGCGGAGCGCCAACTCAATCCTGATCAAGCTCAACCAGATCGGCACCCTGACCGAGACTCTGGCGGCCATCGACATGGCTCACCGGGCCGGCTTCACCGCCGTGGTCAGTCATCGCTCCGGCGAGACGGAGGACACGACCATTGCCGACCTCGTGGTAGCCACCAACGCCGGCCAGATCAAGACCGGCGCCCCAGCTCGGAGCGAGCGGACCGCCAAGTATAACCGCCTCCTGCAAATCGAGGACGAACTGGAGGATAGCGCGGGGTATGCGGGCCGGGATTGCTTTGGGCTGATCGGCGTCCGGTAGATACACACCTTCCTTGAATCACGGAGTCATCATGTCTCGTGCGCGGGACATGATGACTCCGTGATTCAAGAGCCGTGATTGTCGCGCGCCAACCGCAACCCGGATCGCCCCTGTATACTGCCAGCAAGACGGCGCCACGGAGCGTGAGGTTTTCAGATGGCCGAGGGCGGCTACAGTTTAGGGGCACTAATTGATGCCGCTGCAGCGGCGGAAGGGGTGCGCCTGAGCGAACGGGCGGCCCGCCAGTACTTCGCCCAGGGCCTCCTGCCGCCGGCGCGGGGGATTCACGCCAACACCCTCTATGGAGAGGATCATCTGTTGCGCCTCCGGCTGATCATCCGCCTCGCGGCCCAGTACGTGCCCGCGCGCGATATGCTGGGGTTTCTCGACCGCCTGCCGTCCGCCTCTCAACGGGCCGTGCTGGATCGCGGACCGATCGCCCGCCTTCCCGCCGAAGGTGATGCCCAGGCATATCTTCAGCGGCTCACCGCCGGCTTGAGGATGCATCAGGAAGGAGGAACGACCGCGGCCATCCCCGACGACCCCGCCAAGCGGCAACGGCCGGTGGTGGTGCTACCCAAACAGCGGCCCGACAAGGCGGCGCCCGTCCTACCTCCCAGGGCCGATCGGAGTGATTGGGCACGGGTCAGCGTCGATCCCGACGTGGAACTGCTGGTCCGTCTCTATCCTGGCCGCGATCCTCAGCGGTTGCTGGACGCGATGACCGAGGCGGTGCGGATCGCACTGCGGAAAGAACGGGAAGGTAGCTCCTCATAATATGCTGTTCCCCACTACGGTCCAACCCCTGATCGGCGCCCATCGAGGAGCCTCGGCGGATGCGCCGGAAAACACCCTGGCCGCGTTCGATCTGGCGGTCGAGCAGGGAGCCGAGTTGATTGAGTTTGACGTCCATCGCGCTCTGGATGGTGCCCTGGTGGTGATCCACGACTCCGACCTGAGGCGGGTCACCGGCGCCTCTGGGTTGGCGGGGGAACGTACCGCCGCCCAGCTTGGTGACCTGGATGCCGGCTCCTGGAAGGGCGCACGCTGGGCCGGGGAACGGATTCCCACCCTCGATCAGGTGCTAGATCGCTACGGCGACGCGGTATTCCTCAATATCGAGATCAAGGTTGGAAAGCGCCCCTATCCAGGGATTGCCGCCCAGGTAGCCCAGGCGGTTCGGCGGCGCCGGCTCTACGACCGGGTAGTGGTCTCCAGTTTTGAGTGGGACATCATCCAGGAACTGCGGCGCCGAGATCCCGCCGTGAGGGCGGCTCTGCTCGCGGAGCACCGTCCGGACGAGGCGCTGTTGTACGCGGGTGAACTGGGCGCTGTCGGCGTACATCTTAAGGCGGGGCTGATCACCCAGGCGCGGGTAGTCGGCGCGCGGGCACGGGGATTGGGCATCCTCGCCTGGACCGTGGATGACCCGGCTGACATGCAACAGCTGGCCGGGCTGAATATCGACGCCATCGTGAGCAATGTACCGGCTCGGGTGCGGGACGTCCTGATCGCTCGGCGCGGCAGGTAGAAACCAGACCGCCATTGCCTTACAGGGTCCGAGTACCGGGACGGTTCCCACCCGTCCGGCCGCGCCGAGCCCTGAGCCCGGCGGTACACTGCTCTTGAGGAGTGCGAATACCCATGACCGTCCAACCTTCCACCGTGCCCATGACCGTCAGCTCCCAGCAGCGCTCGCGCGCCGGACGCCAACGCCAGGTGGTGGCCGTGCTGAGCCGGCATGGCTTCGGCTTATTGGTCCACCGCACCCATATGCCGCTGCCGGGACGAGCCCGGATCGAAGGCGGCCCCGAGTCACTGCGAACCGCGCTGCAGGAGCTTGGCACCACCTTCATCAAACTGGGCCAGATTCTCAGTACTCGCTCCGATCTGCTGCCCGATGACTACATCGCGGCCCTGGGAGCGCTGCAGGACCGGCTGCCGCCGGTGCCGAACGCGGACGTACGGGCGATGATTGCCCGTGAACTCGGGGCGCTCCCAGAAGACATTTTCGCCCATTTCGACGAGGCTCCGCTCGCAACCGCCTCGATTGGCCAGGTACACGCCGCTACCCTGCTTGATGGCACCGAGGTGGTGGTAAAGGTGCAAAAGCCCGGCATCGTGGAGGAGATCGAGATGGATCTTGAGATCCTCCTCGATCTGGCCCGCATGGCCGCGGGCCGGATTGATTCGCCTCTGGTCCGGAATCTGGAGGAGACCGTCTTGCATTTCTCGGAAGGGCTGCGAGACGAACTCGACTATACCAGGGAAGGGAGAAACGCCGAACTGTTCGCCGCCGGCATCGATCGGGAGAGTCGGGTCGTGGTACCGCGCGTGCATTGGGAGTTCACCACCCCTCGCGTCCTCACCACGGCGCGGTTCCAGGGCGTCAAGGTGAACGATCTGGAGGGACTGTCCCGCCAGGCGGTCAGCCCCCAGGCGGTCGCGCGGGAACTGGCCAGGATGGCCATGCACGCGATCTTCGAAAATGGCCTCTTCCACGCCGATCCGCACCCCGGTAACTACATCGTGCGCTCCGATGGGACCATCGCCATCATCGATTTTGGCCTGGTGGGGCGGTTGGATGACGAGACCCGGCGCGATCTGCTCCTCATGCTGGCGGCTTGGGTCGGGAAGGATGCCGATGGGATGGCGGAGGGGCTGATCGCGGTCGGTGTGGCCCGCGGCGGCACGGGGATCAGCCAACTTCGGAGTGATATGCGCCGGATGCTGGGCCGCTATCACGGGGCACTTCTACGGGATATTCACGCGGGCCGCATGCTCGGCGAAGTGTTCCGTTTGGCTCGCCGCCATCATCTGATGCTCCGAGGCGATCTGGCGCTGATGGCAAAGACCCTGGCCATGCACGAAGGAATTGGCCTGCGTTTGGACCCCGAGTTTCACCTTGTCTCGGTGGCCCGCCCCTTCGTGGAGAACGCCCTGCGTAGCCTCTACTTGCCCCGGCCGGACGCCCGCGCCGCCGCCCTGAACCTGGGCGCGCTGCTCGACCTTGCCGGATCCCTGCCTCAGCGCGCCCAGCGCCTGTTGAGCCGGCTGGAACGAGGAGATATGGGGGTCGCGGTTCGCCCCGAGGGCATGGATCCGCTGATGCGAGATCTGAACCGCATGGTTAATCGGCTCTCGGTCTCCATTCTGGCCGCCTCCTTTATCGTCGGCCTGGCCCTCCTTTTGCAGACCGTGGTGAGCACCCATGGTTCGCGGATCCTCCTCCTGGTCTTCGCCGGCGGCCTCTTCTCGGCCGGCGTGCTGGGCCTATGGCTCCTGTTGTCCATGTATCGGGCGGGCAGGATTCAAGAGTAAGAAACAACTCCGCGCCCAGGCGCCAGGCACCAGGACGCGGCGAGAACCTGTATCCTATGGAGCGTAGTGATTGATTCTTGGAGGCACGGATGACGGCAGCGCGAGTACGAGTTGGGGTGATTGGCTGCGGGGATATTGCCTTCCGCCGGTATCTGCCGGGTTTCGCCGAGATCCCCGATCAGGCCGAGGTGGTGGCGCTCCACGATCCGGACGGCGTCCGCATGGCGGCGGCAGCCGCCCAATACGGTGGGCGCCCACTGACCAGCCTGGAGGAACTGCTGAGCGACCCAGACGTGGATGCGGTGCTCAACCTCACCCCACCGCGCCTGCACGGGCCGGTCACATTCAATGCGCTCCGCGCCGGGAAGCATGTGATGGTGGAGAAACCGATCGCCGGAACTGTCGCGGAAGCGGACACGGTGATCGCGGAGGCGACCGCCCGCGGTCTGGTGCTGGTCTGCGCGCCGGCGATCGCGATCAATGCCTTCATGGTGGATGTGCGGCGCCTGGTCCACGACGGGACCATTGGGGACGTCACGCACGCGCGGGCGCAGCTTGCCACCTTCGGTCCCGCCGCCTGGATGGAGTATACGTCCGATCCTACCTGGTTTTATCAGCGGGGCGCCGGGCCGCTGGTCGATCTCGGCGTCTACATGCTGCATGCCCTCACCGAGGTGCTGGGCCCCGTTCGCCGGCTGAGCGCCTTCGGGGCGATCAGCATCCCCACCCGGACAGTGCTGGCGGGACCGGCCCGCGGCAAGGAAATCTCGCTGGAAATCGAGGACAACATTCAAGCGCTGCTGGAGTTCGAGCTGCCGGGACGGCAAGGTCGGCGCCCGGCCTTCGCCCACCTGGACGCGAGCTACTGCACCTGGGCCACGCCCGGCCCGATGATCGAGATCTACGGTAGCGAGGGAGTGCTGGTGGTCGACAACATCTATGACGAGCGAGGAGTCATCCGCCTGTGGCGAGGCGGCAAGGGCGGCACGCGCGGATGGGAGACCGTTCCCCCTCTCAGCCGGTGCGCCATTCCCAACCGGGGCAAGCACATCTTCGCCGGAGCGTCGCATCTGGTCGCCTGCATCCGCACCGGCCGGGCGCCGCTCCTCAGCGCCGAACACGCCCGGCACGTCCTGGAGGTCATGCTGCTGGCCACTGAGGCAGCGCATTCCAGGACCACCCTGGACACGAAAACCACCTTTGCCTATCCGAAGCAGTGGAGTGCCTGGGAGGAATAGGACCGGAAGCTAGGGGCGATCCCGCGAGGTTTGGCGATATGAAAAACCTCTCGACAGGGACCAACGCAGCCCCTACACTGGACAACATGGCAACTGACACCGTTACCGAACGTGAGCAGCGCACCCTACAACAGATTCTTCCACCCTGGCGCGTGCTCCTGCACAACGATGACGTGAACGATATGCCGCATGTGATTCGGGCTATCATGCACTCCGTCCCTTCGATCGGGCGGCGGCAGGCGGCGGAGATCATGCTGGAGGCCCATTTGCACGGGCAGGCCCAGGTGATTATCTGTCCCAAGGAATCGGCCGAATACTACCGCGAGCGGTTGGAGCAACACGGACTGACCAGCACTATCGAGGCCGTGTGAACGAACTCCGCCTGGGGATGATCGGCTGTGGCCAGATTTCCGAGCGTTTCCTGGAGTGGGCGCGGATGCTGGCCGGCGTTCGTTTCACGGCCACCTGCGCTGCCCATCTGGCCAGCGCCGAATATACCGCTCGCCGGTATGGGTGCCCGCGCTGGTACGACGACCACCACGATCTGCTTGCCGATCCCGAGGTAGACGCGGTGGTGATTGCTACCCCGCACGCGCTGCATGCCGGACAGGGGCTGGACAGCATACGGGCGGGAAAGCATGTACTGGTGGAAAAACCGATGGCCACCCGCTGGGACGAGGCGGTGGCGCTCGCCCAGGCGGCCGAGGCCGCGGACGTAACTTTGTTTCCCCTGCCGTTTGTTTCCTATCCCGAGCACCTGCTGGCCCAGCGCTTCCTGCGCGAGGAGCTGATTGGGAAGGTGGTGGCGGCCGAGGCACACCTCAGCCTCCCCGGTCCGCCGCGGGCCAACTGGTATTACAGTGCCGAGGCCGAGGGCGGAGCCATGGTGGATTGCGCCGTCTATCCACTCAGCGACCTCGCTTGTATCCTCGGCCCGGCCGCCCGGGTGACCGCGCTCGCCAATACACTGATTCCCAATCGGCGAACAGGGGACGGGGGGCGGGTGCACGGGGCGGTGGACGATAATGTCTCGCTCCTGCTGGAGTATCCGACCGGCCAACAGGCGATCGTCCGGTCCTGCTGGGGGACGGCGTTCGTACGGAAAGCAACCATCCTGTATGGGCGCCATGGGACGATCTTTCTCCGCGAGGGCGGGAAGCGGGTAGTGGTGCACAGCCTGCTCGGCCCGGTGGCGGGAGGTGCGCCGATCCCGTTTCTCGGGCTTGATCATTGCTATGAGTTCATTCCCCGTCCGCTTGAGCCCGAGGAGGACATCCTCGGCCTCTTCGTCGCGGCCGTTCGCTCCGGGCAGCCTGGGCCTTGCAATGGACCACAAGCCTTGCATGTGGTGGAGCAGATGATGCGGGGATACGACTCCGCCCTCACCGGCCAGGCTCAGGATCTCACCACCAGCTTCGACCTTAGGTGGGAGCGCCCGGCCGGGCTGCTTGATCTCTCCGGTCCGGGCTTCCTCTAGGTTTTATGCCTGGCATCAACGAATGATCAGCGCCTCATGGGCCGCCCCGACCCCAACATAGCGCACCGGTACCCCCACCAACTCCTCCAGCCGCAGGACGTAGGCGCGCGCCGCGTCCGGCAGATCCTCGAAGCGCCGGGCCCCAGTGGTCGGCGTCTCCCATCCGGGCCACTCCTCCAGGATCGGGCGGACCCGGGCCAGGGCCCGCGTGGTAGGCATATGGGTGATGACCTGGCCATCCAGCTCATAGGCGGTACACACGCGCAGTACCGGGAATAGGTCGAGCGGGTCAAGCTTCACAAGCGCCATCGCCGTACAGCCGTTCAATTCCGCCGCGAAACGGGCAGCCACGGCGTCGAACCAGCCGCAGCGGCGCGGGCGCCCGGTGGAGGCGCCGAACTCCTGGCCGATCTCGCGGAGCTGATCGCCAATCGGGTCGTTCAGCTCGGTGGGGAATGGCCCCTCGCCCACGGAGGTAGTGTACGCCTTGAGCACACCCACCACGTTCGTAATCGCCGCCGGCGGGATGCCGGCCCCCCCGGCCGCCCCACCGGCAATGGCGGAGGAGGACGTGACGTAAGGATAGATGCCCCAATCGAGGTCGCGTTGGACGCCAAGCTGGCCTTCTAGGATGATCGATTGGTCGGCCCGTAGTGCCCCGAGGACCAGGGGGGCGGTGTCGATGATCTGGTCCCGCAGCCGCTCGCCCCATTCTCGGCCCTGATCGATCAGCGCGTCCGAGTCAAGCGGCTCATGATCGTACAGGCGGGTAAGCACGCGATTCTTCTGGGCGATCATCCAGGGAAGCTCGTCACGGAGAAAGCCGGGATCAAGCAAATCGCCCATTCTCACTCCGATGCGGGCTACCTTATCGGTGTAGCAGGGGCCGATGCCTCGCTTGGTGGTTCCCTGGACGCGAGCGCCGCGCGCCGCCTCCTCCAGACCGTCAATCAGCTTGTGGTACGGCATCACCACATGGGCTCGTTCGGACACCCGCAATCCAGCGGTATCGATCCCTTTTGCCTGGAGATCGGCGAGCTCCTCAAGGAGGGAACCAGGGTCAACGGCCGTGCCCGGCCCTACGACGCAGGTGACTCGGGGATAGAAGATACCCGAGGGGACCAGGTGCAGAGCGAAATCACCGAACTGGTTGTGAATGCTGTGGCCGGCATTGGCCCCGCCGTTGTAGCGGATCACCATATCGGCGCCGGCCGCCAGATAATCGATCAGCTTGCCTTTCCCCTCGTCACCCCAGTGACAGCCCACCACCGCTGTAACGCTCAGCGTCGTGCTCCTCTCCGCCCGGCGCTCATCACCCACGCCCACGAGCACAACTAGGGTACCCGGCAATGAGCTTAGGGCTCAAGCACGGTACACGCCAGGCTACGACTGGGCCGGCGCACCCACTACCAAGGGCAACACCACACGGGAAGGATGCTC
>DATLQX010000138.1:0-25133 GCA_035534995.1 Chloroflexota bacterium
CGTGGTGCCCGCTCGCGTAAGCCTGCTGGGACAACTCCGCGCGACCTATCCCGGTGGCGTCCTGCATCTGTTGAAGACCTACGATAACGGCGGGAAGATCTATATTTATCGCATAAAGGGCTAGGTCGCGCCGATACGCCCGAAGGCGCTTACCTCCTTTGTTCCCCGGTTGTCCCTCCCCCAGGGCCCAGGTATACTTGTAAGTGGCGGAGTGCCACAACCATATTTAAGGAGATACACTGCTTGAAGAAGAAAGACAACGTGCTGGAGTTGGAAGGCACCGTGATCGAAGCCCTGCCCAACACCAACTTCATGGTGGAACTCGAGAATGGTCACAAAGTGCTGGCGCATCTTGCCGGCAAGATGCGCCAGCGCTACGTGCGCGTGGTGCTCGGTGACATCGTGCGGGTCGAACTCTCCCCCTACGACCTCACGCGCGGCCGCATTACCTGGCGCGTGCGCTAGCCAGGCGCCGCCCCTCCCCCAAACCCGGCTGCCTCGCCCGGTGTCTTCGTGTCCAGCGGCTCGCGCTAATAGCGCACCACGCTCCGCACGTCGTATCCGGCTAGCTTCTCACGTCCGCGCAGGAAGCTCAACTCCACCAGGAATGCCGCGCCGGTGACTATCCCGCCCAGCCGCTCCACCAGATTGACCGCCGCGCCGCAGGTGCCGCCCGTGGCCAACAGATCGTCCACGATGAGCGCCCGCTGGCCGGGAAGAATGCCGTCGGCATGCATCTCCAGGGTATGGCTGCCATACTCAAGCTGATATTCGACCGACACCTTCCCGGACGGGAGCTTACCCAACTTCCGGATCGGGATGAAGCCGTAGCCGAGTTTATAGGCCACGGGAGCGCCAAAGACAAAGCCGCGCGATTCCAGGCCAACAATCACGTCGAATGTATCGGGCGGGAAAAGCTCCGCCACCAGATCGATGGCGGCCTGAAAGAGGGCCGGATCCTGCAAGACAGGGGTAATGTCCTTGAACATCACGCCAGGGATGGGGAAGTCGGGGATCTCGCGAATGCGCGCCGCTACATCCGACGCACGGTTTTGCTGCATGCCGCTACTCCTCTGGAGGGCGTTGGGTGGGTAGTGTGCCCCACACAGGATACCAGGATGCGGGTTCGCGGGGAGCAATTTCGCGCCCTATATTGACACGCATGTGGGCAGATCTGTATTGTGCAACCTAACATGTCCGTGATCTCTGTTTTTCAGAGCGTGGCATGGTGGGTTCGCCGTCCCTCGCGCCTGCTTCCCGCCGGCGTGTCCATGGGGAGGCGGGCGATCGTCATTTCGGCCAAAGGAGGGGCGCCCGCGGAACGAGCCGGCCCACGGTAGGTGTCTTTTTTCGCTTTTTTCACTTTTCGCCCAAGAGCCCGCGCGACATGTGGCGCGCGTGGCTTTCTCTCTGGAGGATCAGATGAAGCAGTTTCGCGCTCCCCGCGTCGTCGCGGCCGCCGGCCTTCTGGTTGGCCTTGCCGCCGGCGCCGCCCCTACGCTGACCCACACCACCGGTGCTCACGCGGACGGCGCACGCGCCGCCTCCGGCAGCGTCGGCTTCCTCTTCTCGGACTTTACTACCTCGGCTCGCTGGCAGTTCGATAAATCGTTCTATATCACCGCGCTGGCAAAAGCCGATCCGGGCGTCAAGGTGCTGGTGCAAGACGCGAAGGCCGCGCAATCGACGCAGCAGAACGAGGCGCAGTCGCTCCTCACCTCTGGAGTCAAGGTGCTGATCGATGTCCCGGTGGACTCGGCCGGCGCGGCGGCGATCGTTCGTCTGGCCCATGCCAACAAGCCGCCCGTACCGGTCATTTCCTACGATCGGTTGATCACGGGCGTAGCGGTGGACGCCTATGTGTCGTTCGACGGCTTCAATGTCGGCGTGCAGCAGGCTAATTTCCTGAAGGCGCATGTCAAGAAGGGCGGCACCCTGGTCTCCATCGCGGGCTCCCCAACGGACAATAACGCCCACCTGTTCTATGATGGTGCCATGTCGGTTCTCAAGCCACTGATCAAGTCCGGCTATTACAAGCTTGGCTATGACAAGTTCACCCCGAGTTGGGATCCCACCAAGGGCCAGGCGGAAATGGCCGCCGCTCTCCTCAAACTGAATAACAAGGTGGATGGCGTACTCTCCGCCAATGACGGCCTGGCCGGTGGGATCGAGATCGCGCTGAAGGCCCAGGGCCTGGCCGGCAAGGTGCCGGTAACCGGTCAGGATGCCACGGTGGCCGGTCTGCAGCAGATCCTGCTCGGCAACCAGAGCATGACCATCTACAAGCCGATTGCCCGGCTGAGCGCCGCCGCCGTCCAGGTCACCTCGACCCTTCTGGCCGGGAAGAAGTTCACCGCCAAAGTGACGGTGAATAACGGCGTCAGCAATGTGCCCAGTATCCTGCTGCCGGTCGTAACGGTCACTAAGGCCAACATCAAGAGCACCGTCCTCAAGGATGGCTACGTGAGCAAGGCCGACCTCTGCAAGGGTATCCCGGCCTCGGCCTGCGCCGGAATGTAAACCGCCGCCGGACGCGGCAAGCAAGGGAGGCGGCATCCGCGTCAAAGTGGGTGCCGCCTCCTTTTCTTTTGTCGGGCCGGGGCGATACCTGATGTGTTACCTTGTGGCCCACGGGGCGCGGGCCGGTACCATGGGGGTTGAGGAAACATGCAAATGAGTATGCAGGGGGCGGGAACGGTTCCCGTGACCACTGGTCCATTACTTCAGGTCAAGCAGTTGACCAAGAGCTTCGGCGCCGTTCAGGTGTTACGCGGAGTGAGCTTCGAGGCGGCGGCGGGCGAGGTAACGGCCCTCCTTGGTGATAATGGCGCCGGCAAATCCACCCTGATTAAGTGCGTGGCTGGGACGCATGTGCCCGATGGGGGTCAGATCCTCCTGGGGGATGTGCCCCAGAACTTCCGTACTCCCAGCGACGCCACCCACGCCGGCATCGAGACTGTCTATCAGGATCTTGCCCTGGCCGACAACCTGGACGTGGTGGCCAATCTGTTCCTTGGCCGCGAGTATACGCGCACCCTGATCCCCGGCGTGGTGCGGACCATCAACGAGGAGGCGATGGAACTGCGGGCGCGGGAAGCACTCTCTACCCTGAGGATCAATATTCCCTCGGTGCGGAGCCTGGTCGCTCAACTCTCCGGCGGCCAGCGGCAGTCGATCGCGGTGGCCAAGGCCGTTCTGTGGTCGCCGCGGGTGGTGATCCTGGACGAGCCGACCGCCGCGCTCGGGGTGGCGCAGACCCGCCAGGTGCTGGACCTGGTGCTGCGCCTGCGGGAGCGGGGCCTGGCGGTGATCGTGATCACCCACAACATGCATGATGTGTTCGAGGTGGCCGACCGGGCCAGCGTAATGCGCCTGGGCCGGCGGGTGGCTCGCTTCAACATCAAGGAAGTCACCCCGGACGACGTGGTGGCGGCAATCACGGGGGCCCGTGCCTTCGATACGGCGGATATGGCGTGAAAGAGGGATCACGATGAGTAGCGCTGAAGTACGGCAGGAAGGCACGCCCTCCACGGGAGGCGTGGGGATGGTTGGCGAACCGATCGCCAAAGTGCCCGGTATTCGCCTTTTTGGGATCCCCATCAGCATTAATTCACTGCTCGGAACGCTGCCCATCTATATCGGCTTGATTGCCATCTGGCTCTATTTTGATAGCCAAACCGACGGGAAGTTCCTTGGTGCCCGCAACCTTTCCAATATGGTGCAGCAGTTCTCCTATAAGCCAGTGCTGGCCCTGGGGATCGTTCTGGTCCTGCTCCTGGGCGAGATCGACCTGTCGGTTGGTTACCTTGCCTCATTGGCGGTCTCCCTGGCCGCCACGTTCTCGGTGACCGACGGCTGGAGCGCCGGCCCCGCGATTGCCGCCACGCTGGTAATCTGTACTCTGGCCGGGTTGGTTCAGGGTGGGCTGGTGGCGTGGGTAAGGATGCCTTCCTTCGTGGTCACCCTGGGCGGCTTCCTTATTTTCGAGGGCATGGCCAACCACATTACCGGTGGTTCCTCCATCAATGTGCTTGACCCATTTATCAACTCACTGGGCACCTATTATCTCCCCGACAGCGCCGCCTGGATCATTGGCACCGTTGCCTGCGCGGTGATCGTGGCCTATAGGGTGCTGGGCCGGATGGCCCGTCTCAAGGCAGGGGTCCGCACCGATCCGCCGGCCCTCTTTATCCTCAGCGTAGGCGGCACGGTGGTGTTGATCGAAGGTGCGATCGCCGTCTTGAATAACTACATCGGCGTTCCGATCGCCGCCGTGATCATGGCCGCGTTCGTCATGGTGTTCTGGTTCGTCGCCAAGCGCCTGCCCTATGGCCGCCATATCTATGCCGTAGGTGGGAATCTGGAGGCGTCGCGCCGGGCCGGTATCAACACCACCGCGATCAAGTGGTCGGTATTCGGGGTCTCGGGTTTGATGGCCGGGGTGGCCGGGATCATGCTGCTGGGCTATCAGCCAACCGCTTCCACCACCATTGTCTCGCCCGATCTGTTGTTGGACGTGATATCCATCGCCGTGATCGGCGGCGTCAGCCTCACCGGCGGCAAGGGCACGGTGTGGTCGGTCCTTCTGGGCGGCCTGGTCATCGCCAGCGTGGATAGCGGGTTGAATCTGGAGAACACCGATCCTTACCTGGTATCGGTGGTCAAGGGCTCGATCCTGCTCCTGGCCATTCTGCTTGACGTATTGGGCAAGCGCCAGTTCCGCTTCAAGTTCCTTCAGCGTTAGATGTTCACCGAGGGCTGCGTGTATGCCCCTTCCTCGCCAAAGGAGGGGCTTCGCGTCCTGGTCATGCGGACCTGGCCACGCGGCGTGCGCCTGGATCGAGTGGATCTCTGGCTGAAAGAGCTGGGACCAACGCCCGACCTGCTCCGCGGTCTGGGGGCCCGCGCCCTCTCCTGGCTGGCCTTCGAAAACGCCTACCTGACCCAGCTGACTACTCGCGCGGAAACCATTGAGGCCGTGGCAGTCCTCCACGATCTGGAGACCCGCGCGGGCACGGTAGCCCTCCTGTGCCATGAACGGCAGCCGCCCTGCCACCGCTTCGTGCTGCTGAAGTGGTTGGGCGCCGGGTAGGGAACAGATCAAGGGGTTACGCCCGCCCTTCCCCTTGAGGCGGAAGGGCGGGCGTAACCGGGGTTTTTCGCGCCAATCTGCTACGCTCAATGCGGAGCCCCAAGGGAGGTGCGGCGTGGAGGAGAGGATGGTGGGCGCTCTAGCCGAGGTCGCCTCCTATTATGACCAACAAGTGGATCGGGAGTGGCTTCGGCTGACCCGCCATCGCGTGGAGTATGGTGTAACCCTCCGCGCGATTCGCGATTCGCTCCCACCCCAGGCGCGCGTGCTGGATGTCGGTGGGGGACCCGGCCGTTACGCGGTGGCCCTGGCTGCCGCCGGCCATAGTGTGACGCTGCTCGATCTTTCTCCGCGGATGCTGGCGCGGGCGCGCGCTCACGCCGACGACCGGAAAGTACGGCTGGTCGAGTTAGTCGAGGGGACCGCCACCGATCTCTCGCGCTTTGTTGCCGGCTCCTTTGATGCCGTCCTGCTCCTCGGCCCACTCTATCACCTCCCGGCGGCCGAGGATCGCTTTCACGCCCTGCGGGAGTGCCGCCGGGTGTTGTCGCCGGGAGGCACGCTGTTGGCGGCCTTCATCACCCGCTACGCCCCACTGCGCTATCTGGCGCGCACCGATCCCCGGCTGCTGCTCCGGGATGCCGAGCGATATGAAACGTTACTGGAGTGCGGGATCTTACCGGAGCCGTTCGACATGGCGTTGCCCCATGCCTACCATGCGCGCCCGGAGGAGATCCCGCCCTTGCTGCAAGCCTCGGGCTTCGATGCGCTCCGCCTACTGGCGGCCGAGGGGATCGTCGATGGGGTGGAGGAGAGGGTGAGCGCCCTGCAAGGACCGGCCTGGGAGGCATGGGCCGACCTGAATTATGATCTGGCCTCCGATCCTGGCTTGCTGGCCGCAAGCGCCCATGTGCTGGCGATTGCCCATCGCCGCGATGACGAGTAGGCGCGATCCAGAGGAGATGTATCCGTTGCGGTTTCTCTTGCACACCCGTTCCTGGCCGCGGCACCCGCCGCTGGCCCGCGACCTCAGTCGTCCCGTCCCTGCCAGGGGACCACAGTCCCCGGTTGGGCATTTCCCGGCCCTGGCGCTCCTCCTCGCGCTGGTCCTCCTCTTCGCGCAGGCGTTGCCGCCCGTTCGTGGGGCCGGGCAGCTACCCGTCGGCCCCATCCTGCTTGCCGCCGCCCCGCCGACCCGCGATCTCTCACCCGCCCATTCCGCCCTATGGTGGGGCACGCCGAGCGATCACCTTGCGCGCGTGCCGGGGATCACCGAGGCGGGGGCCGTGACTGCCCTCTCTCGCTCACCCGATGGCCGGCATATCGCCTATGTATTGAACGGCACGGCGCTCTGGCAGGCCGATGCCGCCGGCGCGCACCCTCGGCTTCTCTACGCCTTGCCCGCGCATTTCCTTGGCCAGATTATGGCCCCTCGCTATACCCCGGATAGCAGGGGGCTCGGATTCAGTGCCGGCTGCTGCGCCAACTTCAGCACCTATGAAATGAACCTCGATGGGACACATCTCCGGCGGCTGTTGGCCGGCGGGGTGCGCCTCCTGCAGGACTGGTCCCCGGATGGGAGACACCTGCTGTTCACCCTGGATGGGGCCTTGTGGACGGCCGCCACGGACGGCGGCCAGGCTCGTCCGGTGGGCGGCGACGCGCCAAGCGCCGGCAGCTTCTCCGATGCCCGCTACTCGCCGGACGGCAGCCACATTGCCGCTACCCTCCATCCGGCCGAGGGCGCGGAGGAAGCTGCCGCTTCGGTGATCGTGCTCCTCCATCCCGACGGCCAGTACCTCACGATCCTCACCGGCAACCTCGGTCTGGCCGCGTCACAGCCCTCATGGAGTCCAGACGGGAAGTATATCGCCATGCTCGTGGCCTCGGGGGCACTGGGACCACTGGGCCGTTTGCACGATCTCTGGGTGATGCGCTACGACGGCAAGGGGTTACGCAATCTTTCGCGCGCCGCCGCCGGGGACGTGAGCGCCGTCGCCTGGGGACGATGACTCCGCCGGAAGGGCGGTGGGCCTGGCCCGCTGCCCTGGGGTTGGTGATCCTGGGGGCCGGTCTGTTCTCCGGGTGGCCGCTCCCACAACGAATCGGCCTGGCGCTTCTGGCCCTCCTGGCGGCCTGTCTCCTGGCAACCCAGGCGAGCACCTGGGCCTTGAGCGCTACCAGTACCCTTGCCCGGCGCTCCATCACGGCGGGAGAGACCCTGACCGTCCGGTACGCGGTACGGAATCGCGCTCCCTGGCCGATCATCTGGACCATCCTCCGCCCCGAGGGGATCGCTGCTCAAAGCGCCGAGACCCGCCTGGTGGCGATGCCTCCCTGGGGCCGCCGGTCCCTTGAGATCGCCCTCCCGTGCCGATACCGCGGGTATTGGCCGGTGGGCGGGTGGCGCCTACGCACCGGCGACCCATTTGGCTTTTTCGCCCGGTCGCGGTATGGGCGGGCCAGGGATATGGTGCTGGTCTATCCGCGGCCCCTCCCGTTGGAGCACCTGGCGCTGCCCTCTCCGTCAGGGCGGAGCGCTACTCCCCGTGGACGCGCCGGCGCGCAGCCTTCCGCCATGGTCCGTGAAGTACGCCCCTATCAGCCGGGCGACGTTCTCTCGCGTATTCACTGGCTCTCCACCGCCCGGCGCGGCACCCTGATCGTGCGGGAACCGGAGGGAGAGCCCACGGCGGAAACCTGGATCGTCGTGGATCTCGATGCAGGCGCGCATTCGGAGCCCGACGGGGACGAGACGGTAGAGCTGGTGATCGCCGCCGCCGCCTATCTGCTGGAGCGGCAGGAGCGGGCAGGCACTCCCACCGGGTTGCTCCTGGCCGGACCGAACACCCTGATCGCGCCAGGCCGGCAGCGCGGCCACGGACAGTCGCCGCGCGAGGCTCTGGCCCTGGCGGCGCCCGCTTCCGGCGACGTGACACGCGACCTGGAACGGTTACCGGCGAGGGCCCGCTGGGGTACCCTGATCGCGATCACCCCCTGGGCGGACGCCCGTTGGAGCGCTCGCCTGGCGAGCATGGCCCGTGCGGGCGGGACAGTGGTCTGCATCCTGGTGCAAACGCCGGAATCGGCCGACGGGGAGATCCTGGACGCGCAGGCCCTGGCGCTCGATCGCGCCGGGGTGCGGGTTCGGCGCTATCGTGGGTGGGCGCCGTAGTGGGGCATCAAGGATCCGTGCGGGCGCTCTCATGGCAAGCCGTTACTCGCTTCCTGGGAACTGCCGCGATTGCCCTGGCCATGACCATGATCGCGGTGCGGGCCCTGGGGGTGCTGTTTATGACTGGCGGCGCGCCCTCTCTGGTGGTGCTGTGCCTGGCGGCCGGGGTCTGCTCGCTTCCCGTGATCCTCTCCGGGCTTCCCGACTGGTTCTGCTGGCTGCTGGCCCAGGTTTTCGCGGGGGCGGGAGCCGTCTGGCTGGCGAACCGTCCGGTTGGCTTGACCGATGCGATCAGGAATCTGCCCGCGAGCGGACTCGCCCTGGAACTCCCCGGCCAGTCCGCCAGCCAGGCAATTAGCCTCAACCTCGGTGGCCATGGCGCGATCTTCATGCTCCTTTTGCTCCTGGGCCTACTAACCTGGGAACTGACCTGGGGAGTACTCTGGCTGGTGCTTCGCGCCGGCTACGTATGGCCGGCCATTGTGTTGGCGGGCGCGAACGTGCTCACCGCGGCCAGCGTCAGTAGGGCGGCGGAATCTCCCATTCTCCCGTTCATCGGGTTGGCGCTCGTTCTGGTCCTCTGGCATACCTGGGCGGCACGCTGGGCGCACGCGGCAAGACAGGCGGAGGCCGGCTTGCCGCTCCGCTGGGCAGCGGTCTCGCTGGCGGGCGGCCTCTGCGCTCTCGGTCTGACGGTTCCCGTGGCCTGGAGCGCGCTGCCTGCCTGGCAGGCCGGAACCTTGCAGCACTGGGCCTCCCAAACCTGGATCCGCTGGCAGCCAGACCTCCGTAACCCCTTGCGCCTCGCGGCGCCTCTTGAGAGTAGTGCGTTGGGTGCCGGTGGTTTTGGCGACCAGATTGCCCTCAATGGGCCATTCCGCCCCTATCCCGGCCTGGTAATGCAGGTTCAGGGAGCACCGCCCGGCCTCCGGCCCTATTGGCGAGGACAGGTCTATAGCCAATACAGCCAGGGAAGCTGGCGCCTGGGTGATCCGGGGCAAACCCTGACCGCCCCGCCTGGAGTGGCGATGCCCGCGAACGTGCCTCACCATGACAACCGCGTGGTGACCGTGCGGATCACCGTGGCCGCGCCAGCCGATGGACTGCTCTTTGCTCCGGGACGGCCGGTGACCGCCGGCATTCCCATCCGCGGCATCTATCCCGATCCCAACGTCTCCGGCAGCGAGCCCGCCGCGCTGTATGGGACGAATCCGCTTCCAGCCGGCGCCCACTATACGATCGCGGCGGAATTGCCGTTTACCACTCCCCGCCCAGGGGCGATTGGGCCGCCGCCGGATGGGCGGTACACCGCGCTCCCCACGGGGCTCGATCCGCGCCTCCGCCAACTGGCACTGCGCCTCACGGCGGGCGAACCGGATGAACTGGGGCAGGCGCGGGCGATCACCGCCTATCTCCGCGGATCGCTCTTTACCTATGACAGCGGGGTCGGCGCCCCGCCCTACGGACAAGATCCGCTCGTCTATTTCCTCTTCACCAGCCACCGCGGCTACTGCGTGCACTTTGCCTCGGCCATGGCCCTGCTGGCCCGCGTGGCCGGGTTGCCGGCGCGGGTGGTGGGCGGCTATAGTACCGGCGCGCATACCGCCACCGGCTGGGACGTGCGGGGTACGGACGCCCACACCTGGCCGGAAATCTTCTTTCAGGGAGTGGGGTGGGTGCCTTTCGAGCCCACTCCCGGATTCGCCGGTGCATCCGCGGGCGGCCAGACCGGCGCCGGCGCCGCGGCCCTGGCGGCCGGTACGCAGCCAATCGCCAAGCCGGCCAGGACCGTCCCGCTGGCTCCGGCCAAACCGGTAGCGACGGCGACCGCGCCCACGGTGAATTCCGGCGTCCATGTCCCACCTTTCTGGCCACCGATCATCCTGCTGGCGGTCACCGGGCTGGGAGCCGGGGGGATCGCCGCGTCCCGTCGCCGGCGAACCATAGGCAGTCTCTACCGGCAACTGGGTCGTGCCGCCGCCGTCCTGGCCCAGGGCCCTCGCTCCTGGCAGACCCCTCAGGAGTTCGCGCGCCTCTACGTCGAGCGGTCAGCCGAGGAATTTGCCGACGTGGCGAAAATCACCGGCCTGTATGCCGTCGCGACCTACGGCCAGGGGCGCCGACCGCCCGATCCACAAGAGATCCAGGAGGCGACCCAGGCGCTCCGCCGACTCCGCCGCCGCTGGCTGGTCGGGAAGCTGCGCGTGGGGCGGGACCGAGGGGGCGCCCTTCAGTCGCCGGACGGCCACACAACGTTCCGGTAGATGGTAGCGAAGTCGAGTTCCAGGCCGATGCTCGTCAGGTGCACGACCTCATCCGGCTCATGGACAGCGGTGAGCCATTGCCCATGCTCCAGGCGGCGCACCATGACCTCCGGGAACATGCTATTGACGAGCATGTATTCGCGCAGGCTGGGGGCATTGGCGTACCGGCGGAGTTTGGATACCCGATCCACGCGCTCGGTGGCGGGGGAAAGCACTTCGATCACCAGGGTGGGATTATCCACCTCGGTATCGGTATGCGCGCCATGATCGTCGGCGCACACCACGAAGAGATCCGGGTAGAAGTATTGGCCGCCGTCGGGGCGGACGCGCAGATCGCTGTCATAGAGGCGGCACCTTCCGTCACCCAGGTGACGATCAATCACCGAAGTCAAGTTGACCTTGATCCGTGAATGCACCCTGGTCCCGCCGGCCATGGCCGCCCGAGGTTCCGGACGCAGTCCGAGCACGACCTCGGGGTCGAGTGGGTGATCGGGGTCGCCCCATGGATAGACGACCCCATCCATGTACTCATGCTTGGTATCCGAGGCATTCTCGAAGGCCAGATAATCCTCGACTCGTACATATTTCGCCGCCGGCAGGCTCATCGGGCGTCTCCTTCCTACGCTTTTCATTCTACAACAGCCATCGGCTCCCGCCCTGGACGATAACGACGTGTTATCGTAGAGATGCATGGCATGGTAGAGAGCGTATTATTCAGAATCCCGGGCGAGCCTGACCCTGGGAGAAGGATAACTGCTTGAGTGGACAAAATGACCGTCGAGTAACCAGTCTTTCCGAGAACGGCCTCCTGGAGGGCCTGGTGGTCCGTTCGCAAAGCGGCTTCTACACGGTGCGCGTGGAGGAGCAAACCCTGGTCTGTTCGCTGCCGGGGCGCTTCAAGCAGGGACGGCGTACCGAGAAGAGCCCGCTGGTGATCGGCGATCGGGTGCTGGTGCGCCCGGCGAATGACCAGGAAGGAGCGATCGAGCGGATCCTCCCCCGTCGCAACGAGTTGGCGCGGGCGGCGGCGGGCGGGGTTGATCTCAAGCATGTGCTGGCCGCCAATCTGGACCTGGTTATCCTGGGGTTCGCCCTCCACGAGCCCGATCTGAACCTTCGCCGCCTAGATCGCTTCCTCCTGGCCGCCGAACAGGCGGAGATTCCCCCGGTGATCGTGATTACCAAACTGGACCTGGGGAGCACGGAGGAGGCGGAGCGAATCCTGCGGCCCTACCGTGATATCGGCTACCCAGTGGTGCTGACCAGCGTTCGTACCGAGTTGGGCCTAACCGCGATCCGTGATATTCTGGCCGGGAAAATCAGCACGATCATCGGTTCCTCCGGCGTGGGTAAGTCCAGTCTCCTCAATGCCCTACAACCGGGATTGGGCCTCCGCTTCGCCGAGATCAGCGCCGCTACCGGGAAAGGCCGCCACACCACCACGGTGGCCGATTTGCTTCCCCTGGACTTCGGCGGCTACCTGGCCGATACGCCCGGCCTCCGCGAGCTTGCGCCCTGGGATCTCGACCCGGAGGAAGTGCCGTTGCTGTTCCCCGAGATGCGGCCCTATCTGGATGCTTGCCGCTTCGCCCATTGCACCCATGTGCATGAGCCGGGCTGCGCCGTACGCCGCGCCCTGGAGGAAGGGCTGATCGACCCCGGTCGCTATCGGAGCTATGTCCACATCCGGGCCGAAAGCATCCGCGACGCCGCGCCTCCCGGCCGGCGGGGTGGATAGCTCAGAGGGTGATCTGAAAGGTGATGGTCGTCGTCTTGCTCGTCCCAATTCCGGTAACCGTAATCACCGCCTTGGCAGTGCCGGTGGCGGCGCTCGGCGACACGTACCAGGCATCCACGAACGAGCCGGTGGCGTCCGCCTGGCCGGAGCCCTGGGTGGTGCCTTGATTATGCGTGGACCCATCAGGATAGGTGACCACGATGCTGACCGCGGCCCGGGGAATGGTGCGGACCACGATCTCTTGCCGGCCGCCGATCCGCACGCTGCTGTTGTAGGAGGGATTGAGGGTGAGCGTGGTGGGCACGGCGGTGGGGGGCAGGGTTGGAGTGGGCAGCGGAGTTGGCGTGCGAGTGGGCGTCCCCCGCCGGTGACCAGGGGTGACCTTGGGGGTAGCGGTCGGCGTGGCGGTGGGCGGAGGCGGCACCAACTGGGTGGAGGTCTTCCAGTCAGCATCGAACGCCTTGGTGAACTCCTGGTTCACGGGGCCATATTTGACCAGAAGGCCAAACTCCCGCTGGCGCAGGAGCGATGTGTCGCTGAGGGATGCGCTCCCAAGCAATACCCGATCCTGGTCCACGTAGACCGCCGATCCAGAAAAGCCAAGGGGCAGCACGCCTCCCTGCACCTTAAAGGTCAGCATGGAGAGCAGCACCGCCTGCGAGGCACTGGGGTCGAGAAGGACACGGACCCGGACATTCCGGGCGGCGGCGGCCAGAATCGCCTGCACGATGGAACTGCTGTCCAGCGTCTCGGCCATGATATCCAGGGTCCGGGTGGCGCTATTGATTTGATCGATCACGGCGGCCTGATAATCCGGCGGAGCGAGGACTGTGTTATCACCAAAGCGATTGGGAGTTTGCCGCTCCCAGTCGTCATAAAAGACGGCCGCCGCTTGCTCGATATCCTTGGCATCGTGGTCGATCATCAGGAAGCGCCGCTGGGTCGCGCGGGCCGCCAGGGTAAGGGGCGCATTGGAGATCACCAGGGTACCGGCATCGATCACCACCACCGTTTCACCGGTGAGCGCGTAGGCCGAGTTGCCTCTCCTTACCCAGACGTCATGGGCGGCCAGACTCGTCATGGCGCTCCCACTGGAGGCGGAATGCGGATCGGCCATCGCGCGTACGTCCACTCCACGGGCCCGTGCGGTGTCGAGCGCGGCGATCAAAGGAGGATCGGTGATCGCGGTCGACTCCACCAGCACCCGCGTGCTCGCGGCGCCAATCAGGCCGAGCAGCGGATCCGGGTGCCTGGGCGAGGTCACCAGGAGGGTAAAGGGCTTGGAAGTTGATTGTTGTGGCGTGCGGGCAGCCGCCGGTTGCGCCGGCAACAGGAGCAGAACAACGGAGAACAGGAGACGGAGGAGCGGCGATCTGATCACGGCATTGAGGGTAGGGGGGCGCCGCCTGCCCTGTCAACCCAAAAGTGCATCGGTGTATCGTCGGTTCGCCGCGCGCTTTAAGGGAGTGGGTCTCCAGAGCCGCCTGAGATCGAATTAGGCGCGGCGGACTCTCCCGCGGAAGGCAGCCACCGTTAATTCTCGGGAGTGGTCTCTGGAGCGCCGCCGGCATCGGCCAACAACGCCCGTAGGCGGGCGATCTCGGCGGCATGGCGATCCCGTTCCTTCTCCGCCGCCTCACGGGCGCATTCCGCCGCCTCTCGTTCCTTCTCCGCCGCCTCACGGGCATGTTCCGCGACCTCACGGGCTACTCGCTCCGCGTGCCACGCGGCCTCGGCCACGTCATGCGCCTCCGCCTCCTCCTCGGCGTGAAGCAGGGGTGTGCCACCCGCCGTGAATAGGCGCAGCCGAGGCCCACGCAAGGGGTTTCGGGGCGCTTCGGCTGCTATCCGCAGCCCCACGCTGGTCAACCAGATGCCGCCCTCCGCCGCCGGAGTAATTTCGCCATACTGACCCTGAGCAACCAGCCGATACCCATGCAGGGCCATCTTTTTCCGCGGCCGGGGATCAAAGGTAATATATTCCTCCACCCCCATCTCGGCATACGCTTGGAGCTTGAGCCCCACGTCCTTCCGCGCCGTCCTCTGGGAGAGGATCTCGATCACCAGGGTGGGCGGCCTCCCCACCTTCCGCACATCATAGGGATCGTGGTCATCGATTTCCACTCCGGGAATCACGAATACATCGGGAAAGAAGACCCCGGTGCTGCCGTCCACCCGAGGATAGAGGAGATCGGTATCCGCGCGAACCAGCCAAACGACGCCCAGGCGCTCGGCATGGGTCATAAAGGTCTGAGCCAGATCCATGCCGACCGTGTAGTGCGCCTGCGTGCCGCCCAAGATCTGCGTCTCTCTTTCGTTGGGGACATAGGTGGCTACGCACCACGGTCGAGGGATCTCGGTCCGTATCTCGATCATCATCATTGCTCCCGAGGGAAAGGTCGCGCCGGTGACATGAAAGAAACCAGGGGAATCGACCGTCCGCCGGCACGAGCACTGAAGCCGAGGCCGATCCCATTCCGCTCCGATCAAGAACCAGAGTGGCGTCAAGGCCAGTATAGCACCCGCTCGGGACAAAATCAGCCTGGGATGCGCGCTTCCTCTCCAATCCGCGCCCCGGACACCCCAGCCGGTACAATGAGGGCCAGGGGGTGTTCGTGGGGATCACGATCCGTGAATACACGCCGGGCGATGCCGAGGCCCTGGCACGTATGTGGAATGAAAGCGGCGTGGGCTGGCCGGATGGCTGGTCGCGAGTTCCTACCTCCGACGACTATTGGCTCGACGAGGTGGCTCAGCTCGATCCGCTGGCGATCTATCTGGCGGTCGAGGACGATCGGGTGGTCGCCTACTGCGAGTTGAACGAGGACAGCGAACGGGCCGAGGTGATCTGGCTGGATCTAATCAACGTGCATCCGTCCGTCTGGAGCCGGGGGGTTGGCCGCGATCTGGTGCGCCGGGGGGTGGCGCTGGCGATCGCCCGCGGCTACCGGCGCATGGATCTCTCCACCTGGTCGGGGAACTTCCGCGCCGTCCCCCTCTATAAAAAGTGCGGCTTCTTCTGGCGCCCCGGCACCGTGGTCCACATGGAGAACTATCTTCCTCTCCTGCACACCATCCCGCCCTGCGCCCAGTTCTTCGCCCGCCACGACTGGTACAGGACCATGCGCCGCGCCCTGGCCGTCACCGAGGATGACGAGCGGAACGGCCACATCCGGGGTTATCACCACCGCTGGGAAGCGGATGGGGAAACCCTGGCAGTGTTCGTGGATCGGCTGATCGACGGCGTGGCGGCTATCGAGACCGACCGGTACGCGATCCAGACCGCCTTCGAGAGCGAGACGCTGATCGCGGGCCAGACGGGCACCGCCCGGTGGACGATCCTCAACAAGGGCGAGGGCGACCTTGACGTGGTGCTGGTGGCTCGCGGGCATGGGTTGCACGGTAGTCTGGAGCGGCGGCTCCGGGTCCGCGAGACGGAGCAGGTATCGCTCGCGGTGCGCGCCGAGCAAAGCCTGGAAGTACCACAACCTTACGTGGAAGCGGTGGTGGCGATTAATGGCCAGTTCCTCACCTTAAGGGGTTCGGTCCCGGTGCAGCCCGCGTTGAGCGTGGCCACCGATCCCGATACGATTGGCCTCGCTCCCCGCGTGCCGCAGGCGGTGCGGTTACTCCTTACTAACAACCTGGCCGAGCCGCTGACCCTGCTGGCCGGCGCCCTGCCGGTCGAGCCGACTCAGGATGGCCTGGCCTGGCTCCAGGTGCCGCCCCCGGAGGGGCTGGCGATTGACCTGCCGGCGCAGGCGGTGCGTCTGGAGCCGGGCCGGCAAGAGGCGGTAGGCTGTACGTTCCGTGCCGACTACGCCGGTTCCTTCCAGACCGCCCCCGCCCTGCAGGTGGCGGCGGGCGGCCAGGCCCGTTCGGTGGAGAGCCCGCCCATCGCCGCTCTGGCGGTGGATCAGGGGACGCCGGTGGCCGGCCGCGACGGCGAATACGTGCGGGTGGAAAATGGGGTGCTCCGTCTCTGGGTCGCTCTCAAGGGGGGTGAACTCAGCCTGGAGGACGCGATGACCGGGCGGCCCATCCTCAGCCACCAGATTCTTCTTGGCCCACCCTACTATCCGCGCGACCTCGACCGCCAACCATTTCAGATCGCCTGGGACGCCGAGAACGGGCAGCAGGTGCTGACCCTGGAGAGCTTCTCGCGGCGCCTTCCGGGCTTAAGGGTGCGCTGGACCCTCAGCATGGATAGCGCGCCGCTCGTCCGCTCCGAGGTCACTCTGGAGAACACCTCCACGCACCCGCTGCAGGTGGCCTTGCGCGCGATCACCCGCCCGCTTCTTGAAGGGGCGCGGACCACCTTGCCGCTGGCCGGCGGCCCCGTGGAAGGGCAGACGCGGGACGAGTTTCCCGATTGGCTGGAACCCTATCTGCGCGAGCCCGAACGGCTGGCCGAGGGCTGGATGGCCTTCCACACCCCCGGCGTCTCCGGCCAGGTGGGACTGGGTGGTGGGCTCTGCTGGGCCAACATGGCCGAACAGGCGCCCGCCGACTGGCGGGGCTTCGCGATTGTAACCCCCATACGGACTCTGGCTCCCGGCGGCCAACTGATCCTCGATCCCACCTACTTGATCGCCGGTCCGGTCGACGCGGCGCTGGTCCGCGGCCATTGGCGCCGCCTGTTTGGGGCCGCCGCCCCGCAAGAGATGAGGGCACCTCAACCGCCGCTCTCGGTGCGGGTGACCCCATCGGTGCTGGTGGCGCGGGAGGGCGCGGCTCACGGCGAGGTGATCCTGATCAATCATAACAGCGCCGGCGAGGTGGGCACGGTGGATGTGGCCTGCCCCGGCTGGGAGGCATTATGGGATGGGAGTCTCATGCGTAGCGACGAGAGCGCACCCTCCCACCAGCACCTCAACCTTCAGGCTCGCCCCGGCGCCGAGCAGACCTTCCTCCATCGCGGCGCCATCACCTACCGAGGCCGGTTGGCCGACGTGGGCAGCCGATTTACCATCCTTGCCCTAGCCGCCGGGGCCGACATACAGGTGGAGGAAGATGAACAGCAAGGTTCGCGGCGCCTTCGCGTACATAACGGGCGTCTGCGATTTTCGGTGACGCCGGATTACGCGGCGGCGATCACCGAGCTGGCGCTGGACGGCGCCGCGCAACTGGCCCTGGCCGAATCGTTCCCCCAGCCGGGCGCCTTCTCCTGGACAAGCCCATGGTACGGCGGTATTCACCCGGCGATCCGGCGCTGGCGGCCCGGCGACCAGGCGTTCCTCCTCGACGCGGGCGCCCTCCACGCCGCCCGGAGCCAGGCCACGATCATCAGCCGATCCGGGGCCTCTGGGGTGAATTGGCAGGGTGTGCGGGTAGTGACCGAGAGTAACCAGGACGGCTACGGCGGCTTGACCCAGGCGGTCGAGTACCTCACCCTGCCGGGGGCACCGCTACTGGCCGTGGTCCTGGAACTGAGTAACGGCACCACCGCGCCCTTCCCCGTGCAGGAGGTGCTGAGCGTATTCCTCCGCCCGTGGGGAGTGGAGAACGGCGACGTGCTCTACAGTCAGGGCGAGGATCTCGTGCGCCGGCACGCCGCCGAGCACAGCTTCACCGCCCCGGAAGCGCACTGGGCCGCCGTGTCGGTCCCACTCGGATCGGATCGCGAGGGCGTGGTGGCCCTGGTGCAGGGGACCGCCGGGCTGGGGGTGGTGACCGGGGTGCAGTTCGCCCGCATGGGGCCGCACCTCTTTGGGGCCTTGCGCACTCCAGTTGCCCCGCGCGGGGTGCGGCGGACGGTTCGCTACCTGGTGTTCGCGGAAGGAGTGCGCGACGCTCTCCGGTACCGGGCCCTGGACGGTCTGGGCGAGCTTCCATGAGCACGATCACGGTACGGAAGCACGATTGGCGCGGGCGCTTCCGCTATGCCTGGTCGGGACGGATCGTGGACCGGACCGCGGATCATCTGCTGATCGAGGCGATCTGGAATGGGCCCGGCGAGCCGCTCGTGGGCGAGATTACCTTCGCCATGGGCGACCGGTTCCTTGAATACTATTACCCCGGCAAGAGCTACGCGATCTGGCGAATCGAAGCGCCGGATGGGCACCTCAAGGGCTGGTATGGCAATATCAGCACCCCGGTGGCGGAGCATGATGGCACCCTTAGTTTTCGCGACTTGCTGCTCGATCTGCTGGTCTACCCCGACGGGCGGATGACGGTGCTCGACCGCGAGGAGATCGAGACGGCGCGGCACGAGGGTCTGGATCCAGCGGACGCGACGGCGGCGGAGATGGCGCTGGCCGAGGTACAGGCCATGGCGCGGGCGGGTGTGTTCCCCTTCCGCTCCACGGGCGCGCCCGTCACGGGGCCGAGCTAGGTGGTACCGCCCCCACCCATCACCCACTCATCGCGCCGCGACCGCCTGATCCTGTGGCTCTGGAAACGGCTTCCCTTCAAGGGAGGAACCAAGCTGATCATCGCCTGGTTCTTCAATATCCGCTACGCCGTGGGGGTGGCGGCGGTGATCACCAACGAGGCGGGCGAGGTGCTGCTGCTCCGCCACACCTATCGGCAGGATCATTATCAGTGGGGTCTGCCGGGCGGCTGGGCCAAGGGCCGCGAAAGCATGGAGCGGGCCCTCATGCGGGAGCTTGAGGAGGAGACGGGCTGGCGGATCACGATCACCCGCCTGGTCGCGGTCCACAGCGGGTTCTCGCTTCCCCGGATGACCCTGATCTTCCAGGCCCACATAACAGGCGGTAAGTTCCGGCCCAGCGACGAGGTATCCGAATACCGGTTCGTCCGGCCCGACGATCTGGACCGGGTGCTCCCAGCCGAGAAGATGGCGGTGCGGCAGGCGTTGGAACTGCTCTAAATAACGCTCAGGCCGCGCCGTCCGCTGGGTAGGTGCTCGGACATGCCCGCACCCTACGGAAGCACCCGGCCTGATCCGGGCAGGTTGTCAAGTTTACGATCAAAGCTGTAGATACCATCCACGAGACCGTTGCGGACGTAAGCGGCGGAGAATGCATCCGAGAAATCGACCTTCTCGCCCATTGCGAAAAGGTTCAGGGCCTCCAGGCACAGGCTCTTCTCCGCCATATGCAACCCCTCCATTGCGATCATGGGAAAGAGCCGATCACGGATGTCTTGATGAGAGAGGTTATAGTGCGTGGACGCGGAGAGGACATAGCAGATTTCGTGAACGACAATGCTGGTGGTGAATACATCCTCCTTTCCCATTGGGATACGTTCGATAAGGTCTCGGCTTTGGTGCTGCTTGGTGGGATCATCACCGATGAGATACCGAATGAAAATGTTCGTATCGACCAGTCTCATTCTTCGCCATCAAGCGTTTCAAGTTCGGATTGGACGAAACGTTCTTTCGCCGTGTCGATTATCGCCTCCAATTCTTCAGCCGAAATATCACTCCCTCCGCGACCATCGACCGTGCGCACGGAAGCATAGGCGCTTTCCACGGTGAAGGGAGAAGACGTGGCTCCGACAGGATTGATCCGATATGCCGCATCGCCAAGTTCAACAATTATCGGGCTGTTCCCCGCCGCTCCCAGGAGCGATCCGGCACGCATATCCTTGTCGACTCTCATGTGCTTGATTTCAGTTGCCATTGGCACACTCTCCACGATTAGGTTCTGCCCAGTCATTGGGCGCTACTCCTCTACGATACTCTATACGGTGAAATGAGCGGCAGCAGGGAGCGGATGGCGGTGCGGCAGGCATTGGGGCTGCTCTAAATAACGCTCAGGCCGCGCCGTCCACTAGGCGAGGACCGAGTTTGGTATCATGGCGCCAATCATCCGTGAGGCGGCGAGGGCGGACATGAGCGCGAAGATCACCAGCGCGTTCGGCGACATGCTCAAGAACTACCGCCTGGCGGCCGGACTGACCCAGGAAGGGCTGGCCGAGCGGGCGGGGGTGAGCGCCCGCAACATCCAGAACCTGGAGCGGGGCGAGAACAAGCCGCTCAAGGATACGGCCCGCCGCCTGGCCGAAGCTCTGGGGCTGGACGAGCGGGAGCGCACCCTGCTCTTGACCGCCGTGATCCCCGTCCCCCGCCTGCGCGCCGCCCCAACCACCGCGCTCCCGCCTCCCGCCCCGCCTCCCGTTGCTCCACCGGCCGCCCCCCGGCATAACCTGCCTATCGCCCTCTCCAGCTTCATCGGGCGGGAGCACGAGCGGGAGCGGGTAGGCGAGCTGCTGGTCGCGCACCGGCTGGTGACGTTGGTCGGGACCGGCGGGGTGGGGAAGACCCGCCTGGCCCTGGCCGTGGCGGAAGACCGCCTTGACACTTTCCCGGACGGGGTGTGGCTGGTCGAGTTGGCGCCCCTGGCCGACCCCGCCCTGGTGCCGGCTGCCCTGGCCCAGGTGCTGGGCCTGCGCGAGGAGCCGGGCCGCCCGATCCTGGAGACCCTGAGCAATCATCTGAAGGCCCAGCACCTGCTGCTGATCCTGGATAACTGCGAGCATCTGGTGGCGGCCTGCGCCGCCCTGGCGGCGGCGTTGTTGCGCGCCTGCTCGGAGGTGCGGACCCTGGCCACCAGCCGGGAAGCCCTGGGCGTGGGGGGCGAGCGGCGCTACCGGGTGCCCTCGCTCAGCGTCCCCGACCCCAAGCATCTGCCGGCGCCCGATCTGGCCGGGAGCTACGAGGCGGTACAGCTGTTCGTGGAGCGGGCTACCGAGCGGCGGGACGACTTCGCGCTGACCGAGGGGAACGCCCGCGCCATCGCCGAGGTCTGCGCCCACCTGGACGGGGTGCCGCTGGCCATCGAGCTGGCTGCGGCGCGGGCGGGGAGCCTGAGCGTCGCGGTCATCGCCGTCCGCCTGGACGAACGTTTCCGCCTGCTGACCGGTGGGTCACGGGATCTGCCCTCGCGGCAGCGGACCCTGCGGGCGGCGCTGGACTGGAGCTGGGAGCTGTTGACCACGGAAGAGCGGGCGCTGCTGGCCCGTCTGGCGGTCTTCGCCGGGGGCTGGGGGCTGGAGGCGGCGGAGGTGGTGTGCGCCGGGGAGGGTGTGGCGCCCTGGGCGGTGCTGGACGGGCTGGACGCCCTGGTGGGGAAGTCGCTGGTGCAGGTGGACGAGACGGGCGAGGAGGCCGGGCGTTACCGGCTGCTGGAGACGGTCCGCCAGTATGCCGCCGAGCGGCTGGAGGAGTTGGATCAGGCAGCCGCGGCGCGGGACCGCCATCTCGCCTGGTGCCTTGCTCTGGCCGAGCAGGCGGAGCCGGAACTGCGGGGGCCGGAACAGGGAGTCTGGTTGCGCCGCCTGGAGACCGAGCATGACAACCTGCGCGCCGCGCTGGGCTGGGCACGGGAGCGGAGAGCTGGAGAGGAAGATCTGCGCCTGGCCGCGGCGCTCTGGCGCTTCTGGGAGATGCGTGCCTATTTCGGCGAAGGGCTGGGCCGGCTGGAAGAGGCGCTGGTCAGGGGGGCGGGAAGTGCGCCCGGCGTGCGGGCGATGGCCCTGAACGGGGCCGGCATGTTGGCGTCCCGGCGGGGCGATTTCGCGCGAGCAAAGGCGCTGCACGAGGAAGCTCTGGCTCTCCGACGCGCCCTGGGGGACACGCCGGGCCTGGCCGCCTCGCTCAACAATCTGGGGAATATTGCCTACTATCAGGGCGATTGGACGCGCACGGTGGCCTTGTATGAAGAGAGCCTGGCCCTCTATCGCGAACTGAGGCACACAGTGGGCATCGCCACTGGGCTCAACAACCTGGCGGTCTTGGCAGCCGACATGGGCAACATCGAGCGGGCCATGACCTTGCATGAAGAAGGTCTGGCCATGTGTCACGAACGGGGGGATACCTGGGGCATTGCCCTTGCGCTTGGCAACCTGGGGGAACTGGCGGAACGGCAGGGCGACTACGCGCGGGCTCTGGCCATGCATGAGGAGAGTCTGGCCCTCTATCGCCAGTTGGGAGACACGAACGGCATTGCCTGGTCGCTCGGCAACCTGGGGCTTCTGGCAGCCGACATGAACGACCATGGGCGGGCCATGGCCTTGCACGAGGAGGGCCTAGCCCTTTATCGCCAACTGGGGGATAAGTGGGGCATTGCCTGGTCGCTGGGCAACCTGGGGAGTGCGGCCCGGCAAGACGACGAGGGGCGATCCCGGCGTCTTCAGCAAGAGGGCCTCGCCCTGGCGCGCGAGATTGGGGCGCGGGATCTGCTGGCGATAGGGCTACGCGAGATAAGCGCGACGGTCAGCGCCCTGGGGGCGCCGCTCCAGGCCGCCCGGCTGGGCGGGGCAGCCGAGAAGTTGCGCGAGGCCCTCGGCCAGCCCCTGACTCCCGCTGAACGTGGTGACCATGACCGAGCGGTCGCGGCCACACGGGCGGCCCTGGGCGAGGCGGCCTTCGCGGCGGCCTGGGCCGAGGGGCGGGTGCTGCCGCTGGAGGAGGCGGTCGCCCTGGCGCTGGCGGAGCCGGATCACCTTGACCGGTAGGGTTCGATACGGGTTGACAGACCCTCTCCCAATCCTGACGAACCGCCGCTTGGTATGCTGGGGGACGGGAGCCGCGAGCTCCCAATTGGAGGGCTGTGGACCATGGCGAATGAGGAATGCCGGTGCATGGCCGGTCGGATCGACTACCGCGACTTTGAGGAGCACGTCATCGGGGTAGATACGCGGGACGGGCGGTTCGGCGAGGTCTCCATCCACACCTGTCGCTGGTGCGGCCAGCGTTGGCTCCACTATCTCTACGAGCACGAGGGGTTCACTGCCTCAGGCCGTTGGTGGCATGGGCCAATCTCAATCGAGGAGGCCGGCCTGGTGACCGCCGACGCGGCATTGGACGTACTGGCCGTGCTTCCGTTCTATTATGTTGGCGGTAGCTATTATGGCGGTGACGTCACCAGGGGACACGGCCCGATTGGGCCGATCCTCTCTACCTAAGGAATCCCTTCAGTTCGGGGAAAGCGGAATCAAGAAGCGAATCTCGCCCGCGCCCGCCCGAAGGCGGCGATGAATGGCTCGACCAGATCGGGATCGAACTGGGATCCGGCGCTCTGGCGGAGGCGGATCGCGACTTGCTCCCAGGCAAGGCCCTGCCGATAGGGGCGGTCGAGGAGCATGGCGGAGGCGGCATCGGCTACCTGCATGATCCGACCCAGAATCGGCGTCTCCGGGCCGGCGATCGCGTGTGGGTATCCCTGCCCGTCCCAACGCTCATGGTGGTAGGCCACGGTGTCCACCACCGCGGCGTCATTGAGCACCCCGCGGATGATCGCCACCCCATAGGAGACATGGCGTTTGATTGCCGCGTATTCCTCAACGGCCAGCGCCCCCGGCTTCCGCAGCACCCGATCCGGTACTCCGATCTTCCCCACGTCGTGCAGGAGGCCGGCGACCGCGATCACCCTTCGCTGTTCGGTGGGGAGGTTCAGCTCATCCACCAGCAACAGGGCAAGCTGGGTCACATGCTCGGAGTGCTCGCGGGTGTAGCGATCCTTCGCGTCGACCGCCGAGACCAACCCCTCAAGCACCCCGAAGGGGCTGTCCCCCAGGAGATCCGCCGCGTCGCGGAGTTGCAAATCCTGCCAATAGGACGATGAGCCGCCGCGCGACCGGGTGATCACCCGCCGCGTGGAGCGGCGTTTGGCGGCATACATCTCGTGGTCGGCGACCGCGATCATCTCCTGGCGCGTGGCGCCCTGGCGGGGATAGCAGGCCAGGCCAATGGAAACCGAGATTGGGATGACCGCGCCGGAGGCTGCCAGGTGAGGGCGGCCCTGGACCGCCTCGCCAAGCCGCCTCGCCACCGCCATGGCCTCGCGGGCCGATGCCTGGCGGAGCAGCACCGCCATCTCGTCGCCCCCGTAGCGGCCCGCCACGTCGCCCTCCCGGCAGGCGGCGCGGACAATGCCCGCCACGGCGGTCAGCACCGCGTCGCCTACCGGATGGCCATAGGTATCGTTAAAGAGCTTGAAGTTGTCGATATCGATCAATAACAGGGCGAAAGGATCGCCCGTCGCCACCGCGTGATCGAGGTACTCCAGCAGCGTACTGTGGTTGAGGAGCCCGGTGAGCGCGTCCTGCTCGGCCCGAGCGGCGGCGCTGGCATAGAGGCCCGCGTTCCCCAGCGCCACCGCCGCCTGGGAAGCGATGGACGTGCAGAGCGCGACGACCTCCTGACCCAGGGTATGGGGCCGATCCCATTGAACCTCCAGGAGTCCTATCGCCTCGCCTCGCACCACTACCGGGATGATCAGTTCTTCCTGGAGAGCGTGGGCGTGGAGATAGGCAACCTCCTCGGCGGGCAGGGTAGGATCACCGAGGGCGCCGCGGAACGGCGATCCCGAGCGGAGGGTCTGTTCGAGGATAGGATACACATCGAAGGCTCCGACCATCCGCCCGGGCTCGACCTGAGGCCGCCCTGGTCCCACCTGTTGCGCCACCACGTTAAAGCCGCGCAGTTCGCGATCGGCGTGGCCAAAAGTCACCCGCGCGGCCTCCAGGGTAGTGACCAATCGAGCGGCCAGTTCGCGGAGAATCTGATCGCTATCAAGAGTCGAATTAAGTGCCTGAGCACTTTCGAGCAGGAGAGCCAGACGCCCGCTCTCCGCCCGCTCCTGTTCGCGCAGGCGCATGTTGCTGACCACGGTGGAAACCTGGCTGGCCAGGGCCAGCAAGGGCCCGGCCTGCTCTAGGCGCAAGGGTAGGCCGCTCGGCTGGTTGTCCACCACGATCAGGCCACTGAACGCCTCATTGGAGCGCAGGGCCACCAGCAGGCAGAGGGAAGGAGCACCAGGAAGGAGGGCCGGCATTTCTTCCGTGGCATGGGAAAGCCAGCAGGCAACCTCGCCTCGCGCCATGCGATCCAGGCCGGAGACCGCGGCGCCATCCGGTTTGATGCTGATCGGCGCCCCGTCAAGGGGCTGATAGCCC
>DATLQX010000139.1:0-3301 GCA_035534995.1 Chloroflexota bacterium
ACAAGCCCAGGCCAGCAGTTCGCCTGCGCGGTCGAAGTGAACCGTGGGGACGCTGAACACGGTGCCCATGCTTGCCTTTACGGCGGTTGGATGGTGGGGATCGGTGGAATCACCGATCGTGATTAGGGCGGTGCCGCTGATCGCGTCCAGGGTCCGGAGAATGGTCCCCAGGTTTCCCGGATTCCCTACCTCGTGGAGGGCGATCAGGACACCGGTCGGGGGGACTGCCAGATCCGCGAGGGAGTGGCGAGGGGCGCGGACAATCGCCGCCAGTCCGGATGGATGTTCGTGCTCCGCCAGGCGGCCAAAGACCGCCTCGCTAACCTCGACCACCCTGATCCCTCCGGCTGCCGCTCGGGCCGTCGCCGCGCGCGCGGCGTCGCTGTTCAGGAGGTCCGGGGCCAGGAGGATGACCTCGACCACCTTGTGATGATCTAGGGCTTGCCAAACCGGCCTGATCCCCTCGACCAGGAGCGCGCCCTGCTCCTCGCGCGCCTTCCGTTGCCGCAGGGCGCGCGCGCGCCGCACCAGTTCGTTTCCTGGGCTGGTGATCCGTTCGGGCGAGCCGCTCACCCCACCGGCGCCAACCGCGCGGCCGCGGATCGGCGCGCGGCCTCCACCAGGGCGCCGAAAAGCCCCAGCCAGCGGGGGTCTTGGAGGTAGAGATGCTCGGGATGGCACTGCACGCCAATCACGAAGCGGTTCCCTGGCAACTCAATCGCTTCTACCGTGCCGTCCGCCGCGCGCGCGGAGACCACCATGCCGGTGCCGACGCGATCCACCGCTTGGTGATGCATGCTGTTGGCGGGGATGCTGGTAGCGTCCAGGGCGCGGGCAAGTTTTGAGTCCTCGACAATCGAAAGGAAATGCGCCGTACGGGGCGGTTCGGGATTCGAGTAGCGATGATCCTCGGTGCCGGGCCGCTGTGCCGCCAGATCCTGCACGAGGGAGCCGCTCCAGGCTACGTTGATCAACTGAATGCCGCGACAAATCCCCAGAATGGGGATCTGGGACTCACGGGCCAGGGACGCCAGAACCAGTTCGGTCACGTCGCGCGCGTCGTCGATCCATTCGCAGTTTGGGTGAATCTCCTGGCCGTAGCGGGCTGGGTCAATGTCGGGACCGCCGGTGAACAAGATGCCCTGCAATTGAGGGAAGGCCGCCTGCACTGCCTCGGCATCGCCTAGGCCGGGGATCAAGACGGGGCTGCCGCCGGCCGCCAGTACCGCCCGGCAGTAGAGGGCGGCGACGGTATATCGATCCATGGTCCCGGATTCCTGGGCGGGAGTCATCGACGTGGTTAAACCGATCAGCGGACGCATTGGGACTCCGATCCTCCTGAGTATCACGCAAAGTCTGGACGGTGGCGCCACCGCTTCCTTGAGTGTAACAAGGGACGACGATCTGAAAAGGCCGGCAAGATCCGCTCACTCAAGCGTTTCCTGCCGGCCCCAGTGCCCGCTCATCGGGCCCGCATAGCTCCACGGACCAGTGCCGGCGAGCCAACCCCCCTCAAGATAGTCTCACCGGCCCTCAGTCCGTACCTCTATACTGTGCCCGAAACGGCACTCTTGCACATCCCCCGATAGGTCTATTTCCTAGTAGACAAAGGTACTAGGAAGCCTAACCGAGGCAGCGGATATCGCGCCTCTTTCCCAGTTGAAGGCATGTGGGTACCTTTGCCCTATAATACGGATACAATCGACGATGAGAAAATAGGGTAGCCTGGGAGGGAGGCGTCGGGGCGGGCCGCTGAAGCGCCCGTGGGAGTGGAAGGCTTGAACGCCGATGTCTGAAAGAATCATACGCCGACATGGGGGAGGGACTCGATGAAACGCGCCGTGGCTTTGCGGGTCAATGGGAAGTCCTACGAGCACGAGGTGAACCCTCGGACGCTGCTGGTCCATCACTTGCGAGAGACGCTGGGCCTGACCGGCACGCACGTTGGCTGCGATACCAGCCAATGCGGCGCCTGTACGATCGTGATGAACGGCCTATCGGTGAAGTCCTGTACGGTCCTGGCCGTGCAAGCGGACGGGGCGGAGATCCTGACCGTCGAGGGCCTGGCCGAGAATGGCGTTCTCCACCCGCTCCAGCAGGGATTTTGGGAAAAGCACGGTCTTCAATGTGGATTCTGTACGCCGGGCATGCTGATGGCGGCTTATAATTTGCTCAACCGGAACCCAAATCCCTCCGATGACGAGATTCGTCACGGCCTGGAGGGGAATCTCTGCCGCTGCACGGGCTATCACAACATCGTGGCCGCGATTCGCTGGGCCGCCGAGGAGATGCGAACCGGCGCCGTCGCCGCCGCGCGTTAGGTGCCGCCGGCAAGCGAAAATCCATGCTCCTGGAACGGTAACACGGATGTGCTCACTCGGAGAGGAGAGCGTACATGGTTGCCATTGCTCCATTGGTTGGCCAAAGCGTGCGGCGCAAGGAAGATCCGCGACTGATCTCCGGTCAGGGCCGCTATCTGGATGACATCCACCTGCCCAATACCGTCCACGCGGCCGTGCTGCGAAGCCCTCATGGCCACGCGCGCATTCTGTCCATCGACACCAGCCGGGCTCGGGCTCTTCCGGGGGTGGTCGCGATCTACACGGGTGCCGATATGAAAGACACGGCGAATCCCTTACCATGCGCCTTCACCGCCGGCGGGGTGCCGAACAACCTGCCGCCGCATCGGGCCCTGGCGGTTGACAAGGCGCGCTACGTGGGCGATGGGATCGCGGTCGTGGTAGCCGAGGACGAGTATATTGCCCATGACGCGCTCGACTTGATCGACGTGGAGTACGAGGTGCTCCCGGCCGTGGTGGACGCCGAGAAGGGCCTGGCGGCGGGCGCTCCTCAGCTGCATGACGAGGCCCCTGGCAATCTCTGCATGCATTGGACGGCTGGCAACCAGGAGAAGACGGACGCCGCCTTCGCCGCCGCCGAGGTGGTGGTGAAGCACCGATTTCACAACCAGCGCCTGATCGCCAACCCGATTGAGACTCGCGGCGCCCTCGCCAACTACGATCCGGGGACCGGGGAACTGACCCTTTGGTGTACCAGCCAGAATCCGCATGTGCATAAGCTCTTGCTGGCCGCCTTCGTCCTGGGGATGCCCGAGCATAAGGTAAGGGTGATCGCGCCAGATGTGGGCGGCGGATTCGGGAGCAAGATTTTCCTTTACCCCGACATGGTGATCGTATCCTGGGTAGCGCGGCATCTGTGCCGACCGGTGAAGTTCGTGGAGACCCGCTCGGAAAACTACCTTGCCACCCAGCAAGGCCGTGACCACACCCAATATGTCGAG
>DATLQX010000140.1:0-10661 GCA_035534995.1 Chloroflexota bacterium
CCTGGGCTGCCGACCACCGAGCGGATTCCGTGCCATGAGCGCGAAGGGTCCCGTCGTCGAGGCCGAAGCGCTCAGCCAGAGCCGCCGGTCACGCCACTCCGTCGACAAAGGGTAGGCAAGCAATGCTTGCCTACCCTCCAGAAAGAGTGTGTGCCGGGTACACTCCGTTGCTTCGTTCTCCTGGTTGACCGTCGATGCCCGACTCCGGCAGGCTACCTCGGGCGGTCCGTTACCCATTTTCGGTCTTGGTCACTTCAGAGCGGTTCGTGGATATCGGGGAGCCACGAATACTTCGAACAGCAAGGCCAGGAATGTGACGAAAGTGAGTGCCGCCAGGGCCCAAGACGCCAGAGCGGCGTAATCCCCAACCTGTCCCCAACCCCACGCCTGAAGCAGAGAGCTGCGAAGCATGGTGCCCTGGAATACCGTCTGGACCAGGGCGGCATCCTTGGCATTGTTCGGATTCGCTCGGGCCTGAGCACTTGCCTCTGAGTAGGTCAATCCCATGTCGCGAAGATGCACGCCGATGTAGTGGTTAGCGTATGCTTCAGCCTGGGCGCCGGTGGTCATGGGCTGCCCCACGTAGGGCGTGAGCGCCGACACATCCGCCGCGGCCATTCCCTTGATGGCGGCCGCGGTGGGCATGGTGATTCTTTGCGCACTCAATTGATCGGAAAGATTCTTGTGGTCGTAGTCAGCCGCCGCGTGAACGACCACGGTCAAGATGCCGAGGCCCACAAACAGCGCCGATAAAAGGGCCAAGACTCGCCAACGCATTTCCTTCACTCCTTGCTATAATCTGGTTTAGTAGAGAACTATGTCTCGATCGCCGAGGCGGTTCAGGTTCGCCGGAATGTGCCGGTGCCGGGAATACCGTGATTGTCCATCTTCGAAGCAGCGTTCGATCCGCCGCTGTAGTGTTCAGGGTCGGTACCCCACTACCCCGCCTGCTCCTTCCATCTAGAATCCAGCCGGCCGCCTCATCGAGCCTGGGTCTACTCTACGATAATTCACGAGGCGGGCACGATAGCCGAAAGTCCCGGATAGCACGTGCCGTTGGTCATCGCTATTTCCGCTGAATGGCGACTCGGCGGGTCTTGGCATAGGGCGTGCCCTCGGCATGGGGGCGCTCCAACGCGAGGTGGCCGCGATCCATGCCGGAAATGGAGAATGAACGGCGACCAGAGATTGCCTACTCAAAGCGGAGATGTTCGAGCAACTTGGGAGATTCTAAGCCCGCGAAGGGACCCAGCCACGTGAACCCTCGGCCCTATTGCGGCGTGCTGAGCCGAATGCGCGCGTCGAGAACTACCGCGCCCTGTCCCGCTTGCCGCGCAAGCACTGGATTGAAATCCATTTCCGCGATTTCCGGACAGTCCTCTACCATCCGCGACACGCGCAGCAGCAGGTCACGTAGCGCCGTGAGGTCTGCCGGCGGACTACCTCGGTAACCCCGCAAGAGGGTCGCTACCTTGGTGCTTGCGATCAATTCTTCCGCGTCAAGATCGGTGAGCGGCGAGAGGCGGAACGCCACATCGCCCAGCACTTCCGCCGTCATACCGCCGAAGCCGAAGGCGATCAACGGCCCAAAAATTGGGTCGGTCACTACACCGATCAGACATTCCACTCCTTCGTTCAACATGGGCTGGACCAGGGCGCCGTCCATGGCGTCCTTAAACCCGTGGCTCTCCAGTGAGGCGGCGATTGCTCGGTATGCCTCGGCGGCGGCGGCAGGAGACGGCACATTGAGCTGCACGCCCCCAACATCGGTTTTATGTAGGACAGTACGTGACGCCAACTTGACCGCGACGGGCGCCCCAATCTGCCGGCAGGCCTCCGCCGCTTCCTCGGGACTCCGGGCGATTATCCCGTGCGGCGTCGACATACCATAAGCCTGCAATACGGTTGTCACCTCTTCGGGGGTGAGCCACGGCCGTTCCTCGCGGGCAAGCGCGCCGACCAGTACGGCGCGGGCGTCCTTGGCGTTGATTGAGGGAAGTACCGGTATGGTACCGGCCAGGCGGCGAAGCCAGGTCGCCCGCGCCGAGGCATGGCCCAATGCCCGCGCCGCCGACTCGGGAAAGGTGTACGAAGGAATGACCGTGGCGCCGCGAAGTGCCCGCGGCGTGCCCTGAGCTCCGACGAAGCAAGCCAGTACCGGCTTGCTTGGGGCCGGATCACATGCAGCCGTCAGGGCGGCGGCCACGTCCTCCGCCCTGGTTATCAGCGGCGGAATGAAAAGGATAATCACCGAATCAACCGCTGGGTCAGCCAGCAAAAGACGCAGGGCCTGTCCATAACTCTCTGCCGAACCCGACGCCAGCATATCGACGGGATTACCTACCGAAGCCTCCGGGGGCAACAACGTCCTCAAGGCGGTTCGTGTCTCTTCCCCCAATTCCGGCAGTTGCAAGCCGTTGGCCTCGCACGCATCGGCGCAGAGGATGCCCAGGCCGCCCGCGTTGGTCAACACGCCGACGCGATTCCCGGCGGGTAACGGCTGATTGGCCAACAGCGTGGATACCTCGAACAGTTCCTCCAAGGTATCGCAGCGGATCACCCCGGCTTGTCGGAACAGAGCGTCGACCGCGACGTCTGCTCCCGCCAGAGCGGCGGTATGCGAGGCGGCGGCGCGCCGGCCCGCTTGGCTTCGCCCGCCCTTGACCGCCACGATCGCCTTTCGCGTTCCTACTCGCCGGGCGATCCGCCCAAAGCGTCGCGGATTACCGAAGGACTCCAGATAAAGGACGATGACTTTGGTCGCCGCGTCCTCTTCCCAGCACTCCAGCAGGTCATTCGAGGAGAGATCGGCCTTATTGCCCACCGATACGAAGCTTGAGATGCCCAGACCGAGCTGGCGGGCCTGCTCTAGTATGGCGATGCCGAGGGCCCCTGATTGTGAGGCAAAGGCGACCGAGCCGGGGGGGGGCAAAGTAGGCGCGAAGGTGGCGTTCATGGCGTCGGCTTCGCTATAGGAAAGCACGCCCATGCAATTCGGCCCGACCAGACGCGCCCCGTGGGATCGGCACAGGGTCAGCAACTCATCTTGCAGACGGCGTCCCTCCGCGCCGACTTCGGCGAACCCGGCCGTAATCACGATCAGGCCGCGTACTCCAGCCCGCAGGCTCTCCTGGGCCGCGGCCAGGGCGGCCCCCGACGGCACCACGATTACCGCCAAATCCACGGGTTCGGGAATAGCGGCCACGGTGGGATAGGCATGCACGGATCCAATCGACGATGCGTGAGGATTCACCGGGTAGACCGTGCCGGCGAAGCCGCCTTTCAACAGGTTATGGAAGAGGGCGTGACCAATTGAACCCGGTCGACGCGAGGCACCGACCACCGCGACGACCCGCGGATGGAAGATAGGTTCAAGGGAAGCGATCGCCGCGACGTGGTGCCGAGCATCCGCGCGCTTGACGTAGTCCGCGTCCGCTTGTAGTTGAATGAATACCTCCAACTCACCGCCGTGCACCGTACGCTTGAGTTGGAAGCCAAGCCCCTGGAGGAGGCGGAGCATGTTCCCGTTGGCGGCAAGCACTTCGGCAAGAAAATGGGTAATACCTTCTTGGCGGGCATCCTCCGATAGGCGCTCGAACAGCGCGGTGCCGATCCCACGCCCGTGTTCGGCGTCGTCTACCACAATCGCCATTTCCGCGCCGCTCGGGTCGCGCAGTCGGGCATAGGAGGCGAGAGCGACGAGTGTCTCGCCGCGCAGGGCGACCAGGACATGCCCGGTAGTCACCAGGTCGACCAGCGCGTCATCGACCCTCGTCCCTCCGGTGTGAAACCGCAACACGCGGCTGTCCGGCGAGATACGGGCGAACAGTGCCTTTACCGCTTCGTGATCCTCCGTCTGAAACGGGCGAATGAGCGCCTGCCCCCCATCCCGTAGCAGGACAAATTGGTCTACCATTGTAACCATCTCCCTGGTTCCTCCCAATGCGGCAATCAACGCAATGGCTGGATTATCCGCCGTAGTATATCATCAGGTGCCTGACCGTCCTGAACCCGCCGACCACGGGCCAGGGGATCGCACGAAGGGTCGCCCCAGGGCACGGATCAAACACGCTCAAGAATGCCTCACCATGTCTGCCTCTACGATACTGACCCGCGGCGGGTCCATCCAGGGCCGTCCGGCCCATTCGCGCAGTGCCGTTGGTCGTCTTGCGAAGACATCGTCAAGATTCGAGGCGCGACGCCGCGGTCTGGCCCGGAATCCACCACACGCAGGGTGACCGGTGGCCGGCCCGAGGTCGCCGTGCCCGGTCGCGTCACTGAACCAGAGGTCACGTTCCTCTGATCCGAAAGTGACGGATGAGCTTCGCCGAGGCGCCGATTTTGGATCGGATCCGCCTCTATGCAGGCTGTGCCGCCCGCGAACGGACCGCAATGACCGCGCTTGCCCCGCCACGCGCTACCCGGTCGGCAACGGAGCCTATAGCCCAGCGTGTCAAACCGGTCCGGCCATGGGTAGCCATAACCACCAGCCGATTGGTCCCCGCCGCTTCCAAGATTTCCTCCGCCGGATCGCCGACCTCTACCCGGGATATGCAGCGAACCCGGTCTGGTTGGAATCGTGCCGCCCGTTCTTCCAGATATTTTTCGGCTACCGGTCGATCCTCGGCGTCGGCGACAACCCGCAGGAATGTTGCCTCCTTCACCACCGATCCGGCCAGTTGCTCGACGACATCAAGGGCCGACTCGGATAGCGCGGATCCATCAAGCGGCACCACCGCGTGGGCAAGATTGACCGGTACCCCGGCCGCACGCGCCATGAGCAGGGGAACGGTTCCATAATGCAGGAGGCGCTCGGCAACCGAGCCTAAAGCGAATCTAGCGGGCCCGGATCGGCCGTGCGTGCACATGACGACGAGGTCGATACCTTCGTCGTGTTCATAGTCGAGCAATGTAGCTGCCACGCTGCCGGTGAGCGTCGAGATCCGCACCTTCAAGCCGCGCGCGGTAAGTTGCGCTTCCAACCCTTCCAGATAGGTCGTCATCTGCTTGAGTTCGCGTTGAAAGGTGTCGTCCGAAATGTAAACCGGCATCGGTGCCCAGACGGAATGAACCAAGAGGTCAACCACGCCGACCAGATGTAAGGTCGCCTCCCCTGTGCCGGCCAGTTGCTCGGCGCACGGTACCGCACGCTCGGCAAGGTCCGAGCCGTCCAGGGGCACCAGGATGTGCTTGAACATCGTCCTCTATCCCTCCATTCTGCTCCATCATACGGAACCGACGCCTGTAGCCGGCATGCATCACGAGCCGATCCCAGTATGGCGACGTACCCACGCGGGGCGCGGGTCTCACTCAACCGGGACGACGTCAGCCATATCTCTAAGATCATACCCTGCCCCATCATCCTAGGCCGGTTCGGTCCGCCGAGGTAGAGGCCTCCGGGCCAAAGCTCGGAACTAAAGGACTCCTCAAGCTTAGGGCCGATCGGCCCTAAGCTTGTAATGTCACCAGGGGGTTCGGTGTGACCTTTGGCCCCTCATGCGTGGGTCACTCGGCCCTACGCCGCCCGGCCGCCTGGGACTACGCTATGGTCGGAGCACGGGACATGGTCCCCCTCCAGGTTCTACCGGAAGTTGAGGCGTGCCAAGACTCGGACGACCACCTTGCCGATGCCGAACAGCCTGGAGATTGCTCGGATCATTACACGGAAGGTTGATCATGAGTGACCAAGAGAGCAGCATACATATGGTCGAGAATGAGCCCAAGGGGTCACATTCCGCCATCGCCGAGTGGTTCGAAGCACGCGAAGAGGATGCATCACGCCTGTGGGGGCGTGTGCGGCATCCTCGACGACGCGGGCAATTCCCGCAACAGCCGGAACAACGCCTGGCATGGACCGATGCCTGGCGGCCCGACGTGGACATCTTCGAGCAGGGTGACGACGTGGTCCTAGCCGTGTCGCTGCCCGGTGTGCGGAAGGAGGACATCACCGTCACCTTAGACGCGGGCAGGCTGGTGATTCGTGGTGAGCGGAGTACCGAGCAAGAGGTGAAGGATCAGGATTATCATTGGCTGGAACGGAGCTACGGCAGCTTTTATCGGGTGCTCCCGGTGCCCGCGGAAATCACGCCGGATCAGGTAACGGCCGCCCTAAAAGAGGGCGATCTGCGGATTCGCTTGCCCAAAGCCGCGTTCGTGGGATCCGGTCCGAGCCGGATTGCCGTCACGTAACCATCGGTTCTACACCAACTCGCACCGGCGGCTCAATGCCGCCGGTTGGCGGATTCCGACCCACATGATCGGTCGCGGCCGGGTTGCGGTATGTCGCGGTATGAATGAGTCGTCCAGACTATCCATGCACGAAATACAGTGGTCGGCATCCTAAGGCGCGTGGTACATATTGCAGGCGGCGAGTCACGGGAGGCCAAAGTGAGTCACTTCTTCACCAAGCCGCACACCCGCGTCTTCCGCCCTGGCCTGGCGGCCATGGAGCCCACGCCACCAGTCCCCGCTCGGCTGGCTGCAACCCTCACCACCCTGACCATGCAGATCGAGCACCTCCCGCGAGATGCTCGGTTGGCACCGCCCGCCGCCGCGTAAATCTTGATCCGTTCGCACAGAATTTGGTGCCCAAAGGCTCAGAAGTGGGGTCAAGGAATCTGGAGGGCGGCGAGGCAAGCGGCGAAAGGGTTGAGGCCGCGGGCGGACCAGGTATGGAAGAGGGTGGCGAGGTCGTAGCGGATGGCCGAGCCCGCCGGGAGCAGCACCGGGCGCGAATGCGGCGTCAGCGTGGGAGGCGCTAGCCTGTCGCCCACGCTAGGGTGCCCCCACCGGAGCCGCGCCGCGCCTATCGCAGCTAATGGTCGATTATATGCGGTACCGGTCGGCTGACCGCCGTATTCGGGGTCGTTGCCGACCTTGTCCCCATGTGTCGTTCCGCCGGCCCTTTGCGTCTGGTAAACTCATCTTGCGCGTTAGTTGCGATAGCCCCGCGAAAGGCGAGATACCGATGGCCGTGATCCCCCTGCGCCGCACTCCGGCCGCCGAACTGCCCACCCTAGCCGGGGCGGTCGACCACTGGCTGGCCCGCGCCGCCCTCGCTCCACGCACCCGCCACCATTATGCCGCCGATCTGACGCCGCTGCTCGCTGTACGCGGCGCCTCGCGGGTCACGGCCCTGGACGAGGCGGCCGTCGCCGGCTTTCTGGCCCACCAGGAGACCCTGGCCCCGGCCAGCCACAACCGGCGCCTGGCTGCCCTGCGCGCCCTGGTGCGCTTCTGCCTGGATCAGGGCTGGCTCTCCACCGACCCCACGGCGGGTAGCCCACGCCGACGCGTCCCACCTAGGCCGCCGCGGGCCCTGGACCCCGGCCCGGTGGAGGCAATCCTCTCCCGCATCGCCGACCCACGCGACCGCGCGCTCTTCACCCTGATCTACGATTGCGGGCTGCGGGCAAGCGAGGCCCTGGCCATCAACTGCGAGGATATCGGCTGGCACGAACGGGTCATCCGGATAGCCGGCAAGGGCGGCAAGATGCGGGAGGCATTCTTCTCCCGGCCGGTCGCCAAGCTGCTCGATGCCTACCTCGCCGGTCGGGGCCAGCCCACGACCGGTCCGCTCTTCGTCACGGCGCGCCGGGCCAAGCGGCCGCGCACCGCCGATCTGGCGGTCGAGGGCACGGCACGGCTTTCCTACCGTCAGGCCGATACCCGCTGGAAGGCATATACGCGCCTCCAGGATCCCACAGGGCAGGGCTGGGATCTGCACCAGTTGCGGCACACCGCGATTACCGTGCGCGCCGCCCACGGCTACACCGAGATGGATCTCAAGCGCTTCTCCGGCCACAGTTCCTCACGCAGCCTGGAGATCTACATCGCGCCCAACCGGGAGGCCGCCAAGCGCAAGGCGCGTGAGTGGGAACGCACCACACGACCGGGGATGTAGGGCGGATGCGACACCGAGCAGGAGGACAAGAGGGATCGGGCAGGGAAGAACCAGGGCGCCGGCGGTGGCGCGGCGTGCCAGCCAAACGGACCTCAACCCTGAGGCTAACGACGCTCTCCGATTCCCTGGGCGGACCTGGCGTGGCGGTGAGTCATCGACGCGCGTGAGGTGTGGCGGCTAGTCGCCAAGGGCGAGGGCCAGGTCCTCGAATTCAAGCCCGGCGCCATGCGCCCGACCGAACTGGCCGCCTCTCTGGCCGCCTTCGCCAACGCGGACGGCGGCACCCGTCTGCTCCGCGTGTTGGAACGCCGGGGGAAGTGGGGCATCCATCCCAGCCAGAATGCCCCGGTCAACGAGATCTTCTCGCCCAGCGCCGCGCGACTGGACAACCAGAAGATCGACGCCGCCTCGGTGCGTTTGGCGCGGGAGATAACCGCGACTATACCTGGACAACCATGATAGGTGTCGGTGATGTGTCCTCCGGCACGGCCAGGCCAGCAACTCGGCGCGGATGATCACGGCCAGGTCTTGGCTAGTTCACCGGTTGAGAAAGTCCGCGATGCGCGTGCAACCGGCTTCAAGAACTTCCAGTGAGTTGGCCAGGGAAATGCGAATCCAGTGGTCGCCTCCGGGTCCGAAGGCGGCGCCCGGGGCCACCGCGACCCGCGTCTCCGCGATCAAGGAACGCGCGAAGTCGTACGATGGGCGCCCGCCGCGGGAAATATCAACCCACATATAGAAGGCGCCCTGGGGCCGGAAGGCGCGCACTCCCCGCTCCGACAGTATGGCGTAGGCGACATCCCGTCGTTGACGATAGGCGGAAACCATGGCCTCAATGATGCTAGGATCGAGCGCCAGGGCCGCAAGGGCGGCGTACTGCGAGATCGAGCAACTACACGACACAGTGGGCTCCTGCAAGCGGGCAAGCAGCTCGTTGAGCGGAGGAGGCGCGACCGCGTAGCCCACCCGCCATCCGGTCATGGCGTAGGTTTTAGAAAAGCTGTAGATGCTGACAATGGGCGCTTCCCGTGGGGCGAAGGCGGCGGGGCTCACATGCTCCCCCTCGAACACGATGTGCTCGTAGACCTCGTCACTGATCAAGACAAGGTCATGATCCAGGGCGAAGTTGACCATGGCGCGTACGGTCTCCGCCCGCCATACACTGCCAATCGGATTGGACGGGCTATTGACCAGGATGGCGCGCGTGCGCGGCGTGAGAAGGGTGGCCAATTCATCCAGATCGGGTTCGAAGCCGTTTTCCACCCGCAAAGGGTAGTAGACCGGCCGAGCATCCATCAGGTGCAGTTGCATGGCATAGTTTGGCCATCCCGGATCGGGGAGCAAGACATCAGAACCAGTGGGCACGGTTGCCAGGAGCGTACAGGCGAGGGCCGCCACCGCTCCCGAGGTGACAACGATCCGGTCAGGCGTGGCCACGATCCCGTTGGCGTGGGCCAGTTTGGCGACGAGCGCCTCGCGGAGCGGGAGAATGCCGGTATTCGGCGTGTATTTCGTGAAGCCCCCTCGCGCCGCCGCGACGGCGGCCTCGACCACGGGATCGGGAGTGGGAAAATCCGGTTCCCCGACCTCAAGGTGCAACACGTCGCCAAGCTCCCAGGCCAGATCCATCACGACCCGAATCCCAGATCTGGGCATGGACACGATTGCCTCGGGGTACCGGCCGCTTATGGTCATCTCGGACATTTCTCTTTCCTCTCCAGCCAAGCCGCCCACCGAGACCCCAAAGATGCGCGGCGACGGATCGCATCGGGCCACTCGATCCATGGACGCGGCCCGACTGGCGACGCCATGGCCTGAAGCGTACGACACCGCACCAGACGGGTGCAATGCACCTGACCTGATCGCGGTTCCCCTCGGCGCCGCGGTTAGGCGGTTGGGGCTAGAGGAGATTCCGCGGGGGGATCAGCGTACGAAAGGCTTGTTCGGCCAGGGCGATATGGGCCTGGCCGTTCCGCATCACCAGGGTCTTGTGGCCGGGGAGCAAGGTAGCGATCTCCAGGCCGGCCAGCCGCCGGATCGTCTGGCGGTAGAGCCAGATCGAGCAGTCCTCAATCGCTTGTAGGAGAATCTGGCCGCCATGGAAAACCGCGTCGCCCGCGAACAGCACCGGCCCATATTCGCCCGCCATGGTGAAACTGAGGTGGCCGGTGGCATGACCGGGCGTGGCAAGGGCGGTGAACAGGCAATCGCCGACGCGGATCGTCTGGCCGTCGGCAAGCGTCACGGCAACCGGGCAGACCGCCCAGTGGTAATCGGGCGGATAGATTCCCGCCTCCTTGGCGAGGTCCAGCGAGATCGCGGCCGTGTCCCCGCGCTCCATGAAGCCGGCAACCTCGGGCGAGGCAACGACGGCGCAGCCGGTGCGTTGCTGGAAGTAGGCCACCCCGCCGGAATGGTCGGCGTGGCCATGGGTAAGCAGCAGATGCGATACGCGGTCGAGGGTGAAACCGGCTGCCCTGATCTCCGCCTCGATCCGCTCTGGTTCGATGCCCGCCCCACTATCGACCAGGACGGCGGAAGCGCCGCAATCGACCAGATAGACGTGGCAGTCGAAATCGTTGGTCAGGCCACAGCCCTGCAATCCGCTCCCCACCACCCAGATCCGCTCGGTCAGCCGCATGGTGCGCCCGCCTTTCTATGCTGTCAGTGATACCGTTCTTGCCGATGCGCGATCAAGCCATGTCAGACGACCCATGATGTCGAGGAAGCCCCCCACGCCGCGGGCGAGGCACTCATC